>CALBRY010000165.1 GCA_937927665.1 uncultured Chloroflexota bacterium | reverse complement strand
GTGTGACCTGATCAAAAAAGACCTATCGAACGCCGATAGGTCTTTTTTTTCAATCGGTTACGTTTTAGCGATTCGGGGGCAGCAAAACCGTTTCGATTTTTCCATCGAGTTCACGCGCCAATGTCAGCGCATCACTGCGGCTGGCGTTGTTGATGCCTGCTCCCCAGTTGTAGGGAATCACCCAGCGCGACCCCAATTTGAGCGCGGCTTCTGCGGCTTCTTCGGTGGTCAGGGTATCGCCGCCGCTGATCGGCAGCAGTGATATATCCGGGCTTATGCGGCTCATTTCGGGGATCAACCCGGTATCACCCGCATAATAGACATCATAGAACTGCATCGAAATCAAAAACCCTAAACCGCCATCGACTCCGCGCCGCTCGTGATAAGCAGGAATCGCTTTGATGCACATGCGTTCAAGGCTCAGGCTTTGCCACGGGCGGAGAATGGTACAATCGCCCAACAGGGCGGCGGCGCGCTCGCTGGCGATGACTTGCGTATTTTCGCCGCGTAGTTTGCGAATATCCGCCAGTGAACAGCGGTCGAAACGGTCACTGCTGATCAGAATCACGTCCGCCGGTTGATCCGCGCTGGCAATCCGCCACGGGTTCACATAAACCGTCGGGCGATTCCCTGCTGAGTCAGGGGTTCCGTGAAGGATAAATGCACCGTGCCCTAACCAGACAATTTGGTCAATCATTATTCGGTACTCGAAGTGTGCGTCATCATAGAGAGGCGTCTACCAATAAACCCTATCGCAGCTCGTACAAGGGCTACTCTAGGATACCATGTGCTGAGGCGCAAGCCTATTTTTCGTATGAGTTGCCTGAAACGGGTGAAAAACCTAAATAGCGCACACTGCTTTTTGAGAGATAATACAGATACCTCTGGAATGAAAGGTGTGTAGGAAACTATGTCCGATAGTGTGAATACGCCACGCCCTTCTGGTTCGCAAATCCGCAGCATCGGCGGAGGTTCCGGCACGCTGAGGAGTCCCGGTGCAGGCGGACCTCCGGGCGCCGCCTGGACGCCCACGCCGCTCACTTCCCTTGACGGAACAGGTCTGAATCTTCTGAACGTTGCCGATCTGGTGCTGAAAGTGCTGTACTTCGGCGGCTATATGCCGGGTCACCAGATCGCCGATATCGTAAAACTGCCGTTCACCAATGTGTTGGATACGGTGATGGACTTCCTCAAGAAAGAGAAGTTCGTCGAGGTGCGCGGTTCCGGCGGCGTCGGTGAGGCAGGTTATCAGTACTTGATTTCGGAAAAAGGGGCGGATAAAGCCCGCGAAGCGCTGAACCGATCACAATACGCGGGGGCGGCTCCGGTCACGCTTACGCAGTATGTGCGGGCGATGCGCGAACAAAACCGGGAACGCTTGATCGTTCACGAAGAACAGCTCAAGCACATCATGAAAGACCTCGTGATTTCCGAAGAAATGCTCGGTCGTATTGGACCCGCCATCAACTCCGGTAAATCGGTCTTTCTGTATGGTCCTCCCGGAAATGGCAAGACGACGGTTGCTGAAACAGTCGGGCGTATGATCCTCGGCGGCTCGATCTGGATTCCGTATGCCGTAGATGTTGACGGTCAGGTGATCCGCGTATTCGATAACGTCAATCACGAACTGGCGGAAGGTGAAGAAGTTCGCCGTTTGGGGACAGGGGTGATCCCTGACCCGCGCTGGGTGCGTATCAAGCGCCCGATGATCATGGTCGGTGGTGAATTGACGCTGGCAGGTCTTGACCTTGTTTACGACGATATCAACAAGTATTACGAAGCACCGTTCCAGATGAAGGCGAACGGCGGCATGTTCCTGATCGACGACTTTGGTCGCCAACAGGTACGCCCGCGTGACTTGCTCAACCGCTGGATCGTGCCGCTGGAAAAGGGCGGCGACTTTTTGACGCTGGCGACGGGACGCAAAATCGAAGTGCCGTTTAACGTGCTGATCGTATTTTCGACCAATCTTGACCCGCGCGACCTTGTGGACGAGGCGTTCTTGCGCCGTATTCGCCACAAAATCGAAATCACCGACCCGACTTACGAGCAGTACCGCGAGATTTTCCGCCGCGTCTGTAAGGCAAAAGGAATCGCCTACGACGAACAGGCGCTCGCTTACCTGCTCAAAGAATGGTACATCAACATGGAGCGCAATCTGCGTTCGGTGCATCCGCGTGACATCATCTCGCAGCTTCTGGATATTGCCACCTACATGAACAAGCCGCCGCTCCTGACGAAGGAAATGATCGATCGCGCGGCGTCCTCGTATTTCGTCAAACTCTAAAACGCGGTGTATAAAGGGGGAGTCGATCGACTGCCCCTTTACTACAGGATCACCGCATATGAAGCAGCCAAAGAGCAGCGCGCCAGTTCCTCGCTATCAAGTGTTTGCGATGGATGACGGGGAAATCGTCGTTCAGTGGTCGGAGAACCGCGTACAGGAAATCACCACCGGACGCTATCGCGAATACAACCCGAATCATTTTGGTCGCCGCCTTAGCGATTATGAATTGGACAGGCTGGCGGAAATTCAGATTATCGAACACTACAATCGACAATACATCTGGCTGTACGCACTTCCCGAAGGCGGACGCTTTGACGGACTCAACACAAAAGAGTCCGCGATGCCCCGTTACTATTACCTAAATACAACGCTCCCGGTCGAAAAGCTCGACGATGTGCGCGCCGCGCTGGTAAGTTCGGGCTTGGGTGAGTCGGGGGCGGAAGCGCATGACCGCGATCAGATCATTGCGATCACGGGCGAAGACGGATTGCTGTTTCCGACGTTAGAAGTTGCCGAAAATGCACTGCAAATGATTGTCGAGCAGGTGCCGCTGCTGAACAGCAGTTCGATTGCATTTGCCCACGAGCCAACATTCTCGGCGGCGGCGAATAATCGTCAATCCGACGCTGTGATCGACCTTGACGCACTGATCGCGGAACAGGACGCAAAACGCGAATCAAAGTCAGACGATCCACCTCAAGACGGTTAAGACAGCGTTGCCTTTTGAGACGGGCGCTGGTAGAGTCATGACACGTGTTGAGGGAAAGCATCATGACATATGACAGCCCCGGCTCAATGCCTTGGTTAGATCGGATGCGTCGCGTAGAATCGGAGTGGTTTGCGCCTGAAGACGTTGTGGTACAAGTGCGTACCCACTATCTCGAGTCCGTGGAATGGATGCAAAATGCCAATCTGAGCCGTTCGGCTCGGTTGTGGGCAATGGCGCCGCTGTACATGAGCGGAGTGTACTGGCAGCGCTGCTATGATCTCCTGATGGAACAGAAAAAAACTCCGCGTGCGATTGGCATTCTTCGCTGCGATCACCGCGTAGAAGCGCGATATTTTGCGCCCAGCGGCGGCTACTGCCATCTGATTGATTATCAGACCGGGCGGCGAATGGCGACGTATGACCCGCGCACAATGGATCGAATTAACACCCAAGACCTCGGCGATACAGCGGTCGTGTACCTTATGCGCTATGACTTGCGCGACCAGCGTTGGAAGATCAACGCGTTCGTGCAGGAACTCCCTATTCACTGGAACAGCCAATTCCAGCCCATTCATCCGCCGTTTAGTGGATCTGCGCGCCATATTGGACGCGATCACTAGCCGCGCCTCCTGATGACCGATTCCGTTTTCGTCACGGGCGGCACCGGATTCCTCGGTCGTCACTTGATCCCGCGCCTTTGCCGTAAAGGATATGCTGTGCATATTCTCACACGGCATGCGGACGCGCATCCGTGGCTGGCAAACTACCCGAATCTTCAAATTGTGCAGGGAGACATCAACGACGCGGATGCAGTCCGTAAAGGGGTGCAGGGCTGTCGTTATGTCATCCATGCCGCCGGGTTTTTCCGCTTCTGGGGCGACGATGATGCTTTTGAGCGGACAAATGTCGCCGGAACACGCCATCTGCTCGAAGCGGTGCGCGGATCATCGGTTGAGCGCATCGTGCATATCTCGTCCATCGCGGTGATTGGCGACCCTGAACCGTCCCGCGTCATTGACGAAACGCATCCGCCGCATCCGGTGGATATTTACCAGAAAACAAAACTCCAAGCCGAAACTCTCGCGCTTTCGGCATGCCAACACGGCGAAGCGCCTGTCATCGTGCTGCGCCCCGGTGCGTTTTACGGCGAACTGGGCAGTTACGCATTCAATCGCCTATTCTTCCGCGATCCGATGCGCGGCTTGATCATGCAGATCAACGGGGGGCGGCTGATCACGTTTCCCGCGTATGTTCCCGATGTGGCGGACGCGATCATAGCGGCGTTCAATAGAGGAACGCTGGGCGAAATTTACAACATCTGCGATGACCCGCTCACACATAAGCAGGTGTTTGATGTCGTCACGCGTGAGGCGAAATTGTGGTTTCCCCGTTTTCCGCTGCCGGGGTGGTTAGGCGTATTTTCCGCGCGTGTGCTGACCGCGATGAGCAAGATCACACAGCGCGAACCATTCTACCCGCTCAATATGCGTTCCTATGTGTATAATGATTGGCGCGTTTCTAATGAAAAGGCGCGGCGTGAACTTGCATTTGTGCCGACGCCGTTTGAAGAAGGAGCGCGCAGAACGATAGCATGGTATCGCGCCGGGCAACCGGAGCTGATCCCCGGTGTGGAGTGTTAGCGGTACAACCCATGATTGACCAAGTCAAGATTTATGTACGCAGCGGAGATGGCGGTGACGGTGTTGTCGCCTTCCGCCGCGAGAAGTATGTTCCGCACGGTGGACCAGCGGGCGGTGATGGCGGGCGCGGTGGCGATGTCGTACTCAGAGTTGAGCCGACGCTGAATTCGCTTTCGCCGTTCGGTCGAAAAGTGCATTTCAAGGCGGAAGTCGGCGATCGCGGCGGAAGCGCCACCAAAACAGGGCGCAGCGCCGAAGCAGTGATCGTGCCTGTGCCGCCGGGGACTGTTGTCAAAGATGCAGAAACGGGCTTGATCCTCGCTGATCTCGTCAAGCCGGGTGATGAAGCCGTCGTTGTCAAAGGCGGACGGGGCGGGCGTGGAAACTGGCATTTCTCGTCATCGCGTAATCAAGCGCCGCGTGTTGCCGAAAAAGGCGAACCGGGCGAAGAAAAATGGCTGCTGCTCGAACTGCGCCTGATCGCGGACGTGGGGATCGTCGGTGTGCCGAATGCCGGAAAATCGACTCTGCTCAGCGTGATCAGCAACGCAAAGCCGAAAATTGCCGATTATCCGTTCACAACCCTCGAGCCGAATCTCGGCGTCGTGATCTACGATAATCACGATATGGTTGTCGCGGATATTCCCGGTCTGGTCGAAGGCGCGCATCTGGGCGTCGGGCTGGGTCACAGCTTTTTACGGCATGTGCAGCGGACGCGGATGTTGATTCATTTGCTCAACGGCGCGAATGATGATCCGGTCGCGGACTATAACCAGATCAATCAGGAATTAGCGCTTTACGATGACAAACTGGGCAATAAGCCTCAGATCGTCGTGCTGAACAAAATGGATATACCGGAAGCCGCCGAAAAGTGGGAGCAAATTCGTGCCGAACTCGCCGCGCGCGGAGTCGAAGCGCTGGCGATCAGTGCGGCAACGCAGCAGAATGTCACCCCGCTGATTCAGAAGATGTTCGCAATGCATGCGACACTGCCCGAAGAAACGCCGTTTGTGGACGAGATGCCCGTGTACGAACTCCGCGAGGAGGATATGGGCTTCGATGTGACACGCGAAGAATCGGGTGCTTTCCGCGTGAGCGGTAAGAAGGTCGAACGCGCTGCGAATATGACCTATTGGGATTACGAAGAAGCGGTTATTCGCTTTCATCACCTGCTGGAAACGCTCGGCGTGACTTCCGCGCTGAAATCGGCAGGGGTGCAAGAGGGCGATACCGTGTTTATTGGCGATCACGAACTTGAGTGGTCGGATTAGCGCGCACGCATCGAATAGGTACAGGCAGGTATGGGACGAATCGGCATTCTCGGCGGCACTTTCGATCCGCCTCACATTGGGCATCTAGTGCTCGCGGAGTACGCGGCTGAAGCGCTCGATCTGGAGCGCGTCCTGTTCGTTCCAGCGGCGACACCTCCGCACAAGCTCAATGATGTCCGCACGCCTGTTGAACATCGTTTGAACATGGTTGAATTGGCGATTGAAGGCAACAATCGTTTTGTGTTGTCACGGGTGGATGTCGATCGACCGGGACCGCATTATACGGTCGATACAGTGGCGATTGTTCAGCAAGCAAACCCGGACAAAGAAATTTACTTCGTGATGGGCGGCGATTCGCTTCGTGATTTACCGAAGTGGAATCGCCCCGCCGAATTGATCCAATGCTGTCGGTTGCTGGTTTTGCAGCGTCCGAACATGGAGCCTGTTTCCCCGTCGATGCATGAGCATATCCTCCCCGGCATTGCCGAACGTGTGACCATCCTTGACGATCCCCTGCTGGGGTTCTCGTCAACCGGGATTGTCGCGCGTTTGCAGAGCGGGAGAAGTATCCGCTACATGACGCCGGAGCGTGTGCTGGCGTATATCCACGAACATCAGTTATATCGGAAGTATGATGACACGAACCGTTAATACGCGCCTCGGCGCATTCCTGATCGTGCTGCTGATTCTCCTGATTCCGCTGGCGACGGCAGCAGTTCCATCACAGCAGGGTGAACCTGTTCCGACGCTCGTACCACCGACGCTGGTTCCCGCCTCCGAAGCCTCGGTGATCGACATGCTGCCTTCAGAAAGCGGCGTCGCGCGCATCATCCGGGATGGCAAAGTTCGCGTCGGTATTTTGTTTAATGAGCCGTTTTTTGGCGAATTAGGCGCGCGATGCTGCGATGTCGTCGGTTTTGATGCAGACCTTGCACGCGCAATCGCGGAAACGTGGGGCGTACAGCTTGAAGGTATTCAGGTCACGCGCCAAACCGGAATCGATCTCGTCACATCCGGTCAAATCGATCTGCTGATCGCGGCACAGCCGCATATGCGCGATCTCGATTCGCGGGTTGAGTTCAGCCAAGCCTATTATCCCGGCGATCAGTCCATCCTTGTACGGGATGGCGACGGCGCGACAATTCTGGCGCACATGACCGATCGCATCGTTGGTGTGGTCGTCGGCACACGCGGCGAACAAGCCGTGCGCGATTGGATCAGCCGCGCCGGATATAACGTGAACGTCCGCGCATTCTACACGCTGGATCAAGCGGTTGGGGCGCTGCGTGCCAACGAAATCGACGGCGTTGTAAGCGACCGGATTCGGCTTTCGCGCTATATCATACAGCCGACCGATGGGCGTATCGTTGCCGAACCTGTACAGCCTGAATATTACGCGATCGCCATGCAGCGGCAGGATGTCAATCTGCGAAACGCCGTAGATCGCACGCTTCAGTATTTGTGGCTAAATGATCAACTAAACCAGATTCACAAGGGAATTTTCGGCGGCGTAAACTACCCGGATAGTCAGTTCATCATCTGGGACAACGTAGGCAGTGACGCGCCGCAGTTGGAGCAGTTCGGCTCTGATGTCCCGATCCCATCGTATGTCGTGCCAATCTTGCAGGGTGATCGTCAGCTTCGGGTTGCCGGATTGACCTCGTTACCGGAAGATGCACCGGAAAGTCAGCGGCGGCTCGATCAACTCAACCGTTTGATCGTCAACGCGATGGCGGAACGCTGGCAGGTGAGTGTGATCGACTTGGACGACAACGGACAGAACCCGATCGATCTGGTTGCCAGCGGCGCGGCTGATCTGGCAGTCGGTGTCGATCCTGATTGGAGTCAGGCGTCACGGGTGGATTACACCGGGCATTATCTGGTACACGGCTACCGCCTGATGGTCGAATCGAGCGCGAACATCAGCGGCGTGGTTGACCTGCGTGGGAAGTGGATCGGCACGTTTGCGGATGATTCGGCTGCGCGTGATGTGGTCGCAGGGCTTGCCTCTGCCGCGAATGCCCGCATCGAAGATTACTACACGATCGGACGTGAGCAGGACGCCGCCTATGGGATGCTGGTCGATAACAACTACGATGCGGTATTTGGCGATAGTCTGCGCTTGATCCCGCATGTGCAGCAGAACCCGGATGTCCTCGAATTGACGGCAACGGCTGACGGCATACCAATCTGGCACAGCCGCGATTTTGTCGCGATGGCAGTTCCGCGCAACGATATTGATTTCCGGCTGTTGGTCGAATACACGCTGCAAGAAATCGCACGCGATGGCACGCTCAACAGCTTTTTAAGCCCGGTCATGCTGCCGGGCGATATTCCGCGCTGGGAAATATGGGCAGGTCCGAGCGATTATCTCGGCTTTGACCTCGACAGGCGTTAATCAGGACGCCATGCGAGGATCGGTGGGGGATCACCCGGCGCGCTGTCGAGCGTGATAATCCGGGTGATCGCTCCGCCGTTCGCGTTAACGGTGTACATCCCCAAGCCGCCATCAAGAAAACCGATAAACGCCAACTTCGCGCCATCTGCCGACCATGTGACCGACCATGAGTATTCATGTTGGCTGGGGTAGGGCGGCGTCACAGGCGTAACATTCGATCCGTCAGCATTCATCACATAAAGGCGCATGTCGCCGTTTTCACGATTTGACCAAAACGCGATCCGCTGCCCGTCAGGTGAAAAGACCGGGTTGTAATCGAGCGCCGGATCATCGGTCAAGCGGATGCTTTGGCTTTCCCGAATATCACGTACATAGATTTCTTCCTGCCCGTGCCGCCATGTCACCAGCGCGTAGCGCAGCCCGTCATGCGTCCACGAATAACGCGAATCAGCATTCGGAACCATACGATCGGTGTAAGGCTGTGCCTCTCCGGTGATGACATCAACGACATACACGCGGCGATACCCCGCCTCGCGGAGCGTCCAGTAAATCAAGCGCTGATCATCTAACCATGCGGGAAATGATTCACGCGCCGGATCGTTAGTCACATTGATCCGGTCAGTTCCGTCGATATTCATCACGTATATTTCGGAACTGGTCGCTGTTTGCGCGACAAACGCCAACCGCTCCCCGTTGGGTGACCACGCTAACCATGTCTCATAAGCGAGCGCGTCTTGATAGATCGGCTGGGCGATGCGGCGGTTCACATCGACCAGATAGAGAATGGTCGCATTTGTGCCGCTTTTGTACGCGATCAATTCGGCACGGGTAACCTGACCGATCCACAGCGCCGCTCCGGTCATCAGCACGAGTGTAATCACCAGTACGCCGATCACCGGAAGCAAAAGCGCTGTAAATCCCCGGTACTGCGCTTGCGAGTCGGGAGAGTGTGCGCGGTGACTCATCTTGGAACCTCTAACGCATCCAGTTTACGTTTCTGCTGCTGCTTCGATAGCAGGTGCGATGGGTTTCTGTGCTTGTCCATAACTTGCCAGCGCGACTCCGGCAAGAATACCGATGCTTCCCAGCACCTGCGCCCACGTGGGAATCTCGCTGAATAAAATAATGGCGGCGATGGCGCTGGCGATCGGTTCTGCTTGCGTGATGATACCCACAATCGTCGCCGGAACGAAACGGAGCGCATAATTGAATGATGTGTGACCGACCAACTGCGGGAAAAGTGCCAGCAGGATGATCCAGAGATAGCTCTGGGTGCTGTATCCGGTGAAAGACTGCCCGCTAAATGCCACGAAGATCACCAGCACAACCGCCGTGATCGAATAGACGAGCCAGATATACGGCATCAGTGCCATTTTTGAGCGCAGCTTACGCCCGATGACGAGATACGCGGCGACGGCGACCGCTCCGCCGAGCGCCAGCACCGCACCGAGCGCCGGATTTGATCCGCTGCCTTCAAGCGTGCCGCCGAACAGCACATCGCCGATGCCGATCATCATGCCGCCGACCAGCGCGACAATCAAGCCGATCCAGACAAGCCCGCGAAATCGAGCGCGCAGAAAGACGACCTCCATTAATGCCACCCACAGCGGACCTGTCGTGACGAAAACGGTACTGATCAAGACGCTGGTGTATTCCAATGATGAAACCCATGTCGCGAAATGCAGCGCCAGCACCGAACCGGAAATACCCGCCAAAACGAAATCGCTTATCGTGAGTCGTCGTAAATCGGGCAGGTGTGCGCGCAAGACGAACGGCGTCAGAATGAGCGCGGAAATACCTAGGCGTCCGGCAGCGATCACCAGTGACGGCACGCCTTCGCTTTGTGCAAATCGAATGAAAATTGCGGCTAACGATGTCGCCGCAATGCCCGCCAGCAGGAACAGGTAAACACTCACCGGAATACGCCGCTCGGAAGCGGGAGCGGCGGCAGATGTCGTCATGGAGGTGCCTTCTTGTGGACTGTCTCGTCGTGCTAGAAATGTGTGCGCTTACTTTAACATTCCATGAGACAGCACCAAAATCGCTGGTACTAAGTCCGTTGGCGGTTCTAAAACCTTCCCTGACCGTGCTAGAATAGAATTTATCCGCTATGGTGTGTTCACCCCATAAACAAAAAGGAGTAACTCGCATGGCTCACGAACTGCCCGCGCTTTCCTATGCTTTTGGCGCGCTCGAACCCCACATCGACGCGATGACGATGGAAATCCATCATGATCGGCATCATCAGGCGTATGTGAATAACCTGAACAACGCCCTCCAGAACGCGCCCGACTTTCAGAATATGGATATCGAGACTCTGCTTCAGTCGCTTGACCGTCTGCCGGATAATGTCCGCACAGCGGTACGCAACAACGGCGGCGGTCACTGGAATCACAGCCTGTTCTGGGAAATCATGACCCCCGGCGGCAGCAGCACCCCGACAGGTGATCTGGCGAACGCGATCAATGCAGCATTCGGCGGCTATGATCAGTTCAAGGAACAATTCAAGGCGAAAGCGGTTGGTCAATTCGGTTCGGGTTGGGCTTGGTTGGTTGCCGCCCCCGATGGCTCGGTTTCGATTGAATCGACGCCGAATCAGGATACCCCGGTAATGCAGGGCAAGCGCCCGATCCTCGGCGTGGATGTCTGGGAACATGCCTACTATCTCAAGTACCAGAACAAGCGCCCTGATTACGTAACTGCATGGTTCAACACCGTGAACTGGGACGTAGTCGCACGAAAGTACGCACAACGTTAGTTCGGCTCTCACGCCGAAATTCACAACACGGCGAAAAGGCGCTACAATATGCAGCGCCTTTTTTTGTCTATGGCGAATACAGGAGTACATCATGACGGAATTTCGGCAGGAAAAAGATTCTTTAGGCGTTATTAACGTACCCGCGAGCGCGTATTACGGCGCACAAACGCAGCGCGCGGTCGAAAACTTTCCTGTCAGCGGACTTAAACCGTATCGCGCCTTTATCTGGTCAATGGCGATGATCAAGCGCGCCGCTGCCGAAGTTCATCTCGATCTGGGGATGATGCCGGAAGAGATGGCGCGGGCGATTATGCAGGCTGCCGACGAAGTGATTGCCGGAAAACTCGACGCGCAGTTTGTGGTCGATCCGTTTCAGGCGGGCGCTGGCACCAGCCACAATATGAACACCAATGAAGTGATCGCCAACCGCGCAAACGAAATCCTCGGCTATTCGCTGGTGGATACACGCAAAAAGCCCGTCAACCCGAATGATCATGTCAACATGGCGCAAAGCACTAACGACACGATCCCGACATCGATCCGTGTTGGTGCGCTGTGGCGTCTGGAAGAACTCACCAGCACGCTAGAAGGGCTGGCGAGCGCATTTGATGCAAAGGCGGCAGAGTGGAGCGAAATCGTCAAGAGCGGTCGCACCCACTTGCAAGATGCCGTGCCGATCACGTTAGGTCAAGAAGTGGCGGCATGGGCGAAAGCACTGCGCCGCAATATCGAAAAGATCAACATGGCGGCAGATGGTCTGCGTCGTCTGGGGATCGGCGGCACGGCGAACGGATCGGGCTTGAACGCGCACACCGAATATCATGCGCGCATGGTCAAGAAGCTGAGCGAATTGACAGGCATCGAATTCCACGAATCGGATGACCTGTTTGAATCGATGCAGTCGCATCAGGACGCGGCATTCTTCAGCGGCGCACTCCGCACAGCGGCGCAGGACTTGATCCGCATCGCCAACGATGTTCGCCTGCTTTCCAGCGGTCCCACAACCGGGTTAGCAGAAATCACCTGCCCGCCCGTGCAGCCGGGTTCGTCGATCATGCCGGGCAAGGTCAATCCTGTGCTCGCCGAAATGCTCAATATGGCAATGTTCCATGTGATGGGCAATGATACGACGGTTCTGTTGGCAGCACAGGCTGGTCAGCTTGAACTCAACGTGATGATGCCGATCATCGCGCACAACCTGTTTGAAGCGATGCATGTCATGATCGGGGCGGTGCGGGCATTCACGGTCAAGTGCGCGGTCGGTTTGATCGCCAACCGCGAACGCGCCGAAGGTTGGCTGGCGAAAAACCCGATTTTGGTGACGGCGCTCAACCCGAAGATCGGGTATGAGAACGGCGCAACCGTTGCCAAGCGTGCGATGGCGGAAAATCGCAGCATCATCGAAATTGTGGTTGAGATGGGGTTGTTGAGCCGTGAAGAAGCCTTAGAACTGCTGGATGCCAAGAAAATGACCGAAGGTGGTATACAGGGAATCGCGGCGGCAGGTTAGAATTTAGCAGGAAATCATTAAAGGGGCGGAAATTGATCCAAATTCCGCCCCCAATTTTTTACGAAAATGCGTTTCTATGGTTATACTCTGGTTGGCATCGCGGCAGAGCGCATTAATTGCAGGTAGGGCATTACTCGAATCGTGTCAACTCGACGGTTTGGCAAATATGAGGTCATAGAACGGCTTGGGCGCGGTGGGATGGCTGAAGTCTATAAGGCTTTGCATCCTACGCTTGGGCGCTTCGTAGCGATCAAGGTGCTGCACCCATTCCTAGCGGATGACCCGGAATTTAAGAATCGTTTCGAGCGCGAGGCGCGTAACATTGCGCGCCTAAAGCATTCGCATATCGTGCAGGTATACGATTTCGAAAACGATACCGAAGGCGAAAATTACTTCATGGTGATGGAGCTGATTGAGGGTCCTACCCTCAAGGAACGGCTTAGTCACGTGAGCGCGCAGCAGGAACGGGTATCGCTGAAAGAGGCGCTGCGGATCGTCCGCGAAGCCGCTTCGGCGCTTGCCTACGCGCACGCACAGAACATGATTCACCGTGATGTGAAGCCCGCCAACCTGATGATCGATAAAGATCGCCGCGTGGTGCTCACCGACTTTGGTATCGCCAAAATCGTGACGGGTGTTCAGTTCACCCAGAGCGGCGGCATGGTCGGCACACCCGCATATATGTCACCGGAGCAGGGGCTAGGCGAACCGGGTGATGAGCGCTCTGATCTTTATTCGCTCGGCGTAATTCTGTTCCAAATGGTGACGGGACGGCTTCCTTACGATGCCGAGTCGCCGCTGGCGATCATCCTCAAGCACTTGAATGATCCGATTCCGTCCGCGCGGGACTATAACCCCGACGTGCCAGAATCGGTCGATCGCATGATTTTGAAACTGCTGGCGAAAGAACCATCCGCCCGCTACCAGACCGCGAACGAAGTCATCGCTGATATCGAAAAGATCGAACGCGGCGAACTACTCGAAGCCGATACTCCCTCGCCCTATACCGGCGAACCGGTACTAGATACAACACCGCTGCGATCACGTCTGGAAACAGGCAAGCATAAGACCTCGACAGGCAAGCATTCGGCGGTAACACCGACTGCGCCGCCTGCGCCACCGCCACAACGCCGCCGTTCTTCGCCGTTGTTGTGGCTGCTGCTGATCGGCTTGATCGGGGGCGGGATACTCGGCGCGGCAGCATTCGCTTCACCCGGCGGGATCGGCTCGGTTCTGCCGTTTTTGGCGTCGTACACTCCGACGATCACACCGTCGCCGACGTTTACCTACACCCCAACGCCCTCCGAAACGCCGACGATCACGCCAACGTTTACCGAAACGTACACGGTAACACCATCGGCAACCTTCACCGATACGCCGACGCTGACCTTGACCCCATCCGATACGCCGACGCCGACGATCACACCGTCGAACACCGCAACCAATACATCGACTCCAAGCGCTACGGCATCGAATACCGCGACATCGACCAGCACGCCGACAGAAACGCCGACTCCGTCTGATACCCCGACGCCGACAACAACACTCACGCCGACCGTCACGCTAACGCCCACGGTGGATGTGACGCTGACGCTCATTCAGGCGACATTGTTCAATGAGATGCAGACAGCGACAATCGCGGCATGCGATTTCGATTACGCAATCATCGAGCAGGTTCCCGAAGATGGCGGTTTCCACCCGGCAAATCGGGAATATCGCCGCTTGATCACGCTGCTCAACACGGGAACATGCCCGTGGGAGCGCAATACATCACTTTCCTATGTCAGTGGTGAACCCTTCAATACAGAGGGACGGTTCTTCATTCGCCAGCGCGTGAACGTTGGAGAAGAAACCACCATCGAATTTGTAGGGCGCACGCCAACATCGGGCGGTGAACGGTCGAGCGTCTGGGAGCTGCGTACGCCGGGTCAAATCCTGATCGGTGATCCGCTCACGATCATGGTGACTGTGTACGAAGGCGGCTAGAGCAGAAAGCTCCGCTTTATGTTCAGACTAGTGTTCCTCCTTAGTGTGGTGTTGCTCACCATGACGATTGATCATGTTCAGGTAGGGCAGGGCAGCTACTCGACCGACGTACCGGCGGGGCAAGAATCGCCGCAGACGACGATTTTCCGCGTCGATGCACTGGCAGATCGCCCGATGCCGACCAATAAATGGTGGTCGGCGCTGGCGTGGCAGGGTTCGGGGAATCGTGCCATGTTCGCGCATCCGCTGGCGCTCGCCGCCAATCCTGATGGGCTGGCGGTCAGCTACCCGAATACGCCTTTTATCTCCACACGCGGCGACGAATACCGCTACAACTTTTTTGAAGATTTCCGCGTGAGTGTTGCAGGATTAACCCGCGCTTCTGCGCCGCCGCTGGTGGCTGACTTCTCCGATTGGACAGTCACCGCCGCATGGGATGGCGATGCCATGCGCGCCACGATGGGACACGGAATGCCCTTCGTGTACTTCACGACGAACGGCGGCGAAGTCGCGCTGACATTCCGCCAAGCGCCGGATGTGATCATCAACGAAGAAGGCAGCGCGCTTGTCATGATACGCGGACGTGCTTACGGCTTGTTCGCGCCGAGCGGCTCAACGTGGACGGTCGAAAACGAGCAGATTCGCTCGACGCTTGCGGGAAACAACTATTTCTCGCTCGCCGTCTTGCCCGATGACACGCTGGAAACATTCGCCAATTTCCGCGCGCATGCGTTTGTGTTTGTGACCGGATCGCACGTCGAATGGCGCTACGATGAATCGGCGTCGTCGGTTGTCACAGACTACGCGCTTGATACGCAGGTGATGGAAGGCAGTCAAACAGAAACGCTGTTCGCGCTGTACCGTCATCAATGGCTTTATTCGCAAGACATGAACACACCGTATGCGTATACATCCGCCCGCGGTGAGATGCGCGTCGTTCAAGGAAACGGCTTCACGACAACGATGACGTATCCCGGGATTTTGCCCGCGATGCCCGCCGTTGATGGACTCAGCACAGATGAATTTACGCGCGAAATTGACCGCGTTGAGCGCTTCAACAATGATAACTTACGCCTGAATTTGCCCGGTCCCAACGGTGAGGCAGATACCTATTGGACGGGTAAGGGTTTGAATCGGCTGGCAATGCTCGTGCCGATCGCGGAGCAGTTAGGCGATACCGCCGCGCGCGATGCCTTTATCACCACCTTGCGCGCCCGTCTTGAGGACTGGTTTAGCGTATCCGAAAGCGGCGCGCTGCCGCATTTCACCTATAACTCGAACTGGGGCGCGCTGATCGGGTATCCGGCGGCGACCTTCGGCTATCAAACGCGCATGAATGACCATCACTTTCATCACGGGTATTTTATCTATGCCGCGGCGATGATCGCCATGCGTGATCCGGAATGGGCATCGCTTGATCAATGGGGCGGTATGGTCGATCTGCTGATCCGTGACGCGAACAGCCCCGATGCCAACGATCCGATGTTCCCACGCTTACGCTCATTTGATGTGTACGCGGGTCACTCGTGGGCAAGCGGCGCAAACGATGGCGATCACGGCGCGAATCAGGAATCGTCAAGCGAGGCGATGAACTTCGCGGCGTCGCTGATCCTATGGGGCGCAGCGGTCGATAATCAGGAAATCCGCGACTTGGGCATTTACCTGTACACCACCGAAATGATCGCCATCCAGCAGTATTGGTTCGATGTCGATCATGCAGTGTTCCCGGAAGGATTCGATCGGTCAGCGCTCGGCATTTTGTGGAGCGATGGCGGACATTACACCACATGGTGGACTCAAGACCCGGACGCGATCCATGCCATCAATTTCCTGCCGATTACCCCGGCATCCCTGTATCTGGGACAAACGCCGGAATATCTCGCAGAAAATCGCGCTGATTTGATCGATCAAGCGGGTGGTGCGCCGGACGCGTTCACCGATGTGCTGCATCTCACCTACGCATTGAGCGATCCGGCGGAAGCATTAGCGGCATTTCAGGCAAGCCCGCCCGCACCGGAATGGGGCGAAACACAAACCCATGCGCTTCACTGGTTGGAGACGCTCAACGTATTGGGGCGAATCAATGCCACAGTCACCGCCGACGCACCGTTCTACGCAGTTTTTGAGCGTGACGGCGTTCGGACATACGCGGCGTATAACTTCGACGCTTCCAATCGCGTCGTCACCTTCTCCGATGGCGTAACGCTCACCGTGCCGCCGGGGGAATTGGCGACACTGAGCCGTTAAAGCATGTTGATCTGAACCGCAGAGGACGAGGAGAATTGGGATATCTCTCCACATTCTCTGCGCCCTCTGCGGTGAAAATGTCTAAACTTTTGGCAGTGATGCGCCGTTGCTGGCGATCACATCCCGGTAGAAGTACGCCGAATCTTTGAGCGTGCGTTTCTGCGTGGTGTAATCGACATGTACCAACCCGAAGCGGTGCTTCATCCCTTCCGCCCACTCGAAATTATCCATGATCGACCAATGGAAGTACCCGGCGATTTTCACACCGCTTTCGGATGCTTTGCGGAAGTTACCCAAGTAGCGGCTCATGTGGTCGATGCGCTGCGGATCATGTACCGCACCATCGAGGCTGACCCAATCGCTGTTTGACAAGCCGTTTTCGGTGATGACGATGGGCAGCTTGTAGCGCTCATATAG
>CALBRY010000164.1 GCA_937927665.1 uncultured Chloroflexota bacterium | reverse complement strand
AACTCTGGTTTACTACCCGGAATTTGGCATTGTCCACCACACGATTCATCGCGGCATCACCGATGAAGAGCTTCAAGAAGTGTTGAAACTGGGATTGCAAACCTTCATCGAGAATCGCGCTCACAAATGGCTTTCGGATGACCGGGGGAATTCTGATGGCGTCTCGCAAGAACAGTTTGAATGGGGCGAAATCAACTGGATTCAGCCCATGATCAAAGCGGGGTGGAAATACTGGGCGCTGGTCGTACCGGATGAAATGGCAGCACGGGAAGATATGGTGGCGATCATCGACTCATACTACGAGCGCGGGATTCGCATCATGGTATTCACCGATGTTACCCGTGCGCTTAACTGGTTGAAAGGGTTGTAACCCCCACTTCCTCTATTCTATTCCGAACGGCAAACATCCCGGGGTTGGTCGCTCTACATCACATCCACAATGCGCTAGAATATCCCTTCTAGCGCATTTTATTTGAATGCGTGCGTCCTTTATTTTTAGAGGGGTTTTCTCATGTCCCTTGAAACAACCGTCCGCGAAGCCTTCAAAGAACATTTTGGCGGCGAACCTACCGTGATTGTATCTGCGCCGGGGCGCGTCAATTTGATCGGTGAACACACCGATTATAACGACGGCTTTGTGATGCCGATGGCGATCGACCGCGCTGTGTGGATCGCACTGCGCCCCCGTAATGATGCGTACATGCTCGTGTATTCGCTCGATTACGGCGGGCATGCCGAAATGTCGCTCACCGAAATGACACACCGCCACAGCGAATGGGCGGAATATATGAAAGGCGTCGCATGGGCGATGCAAGAAGCGGGTTACACGCTTAACGGGTGGGAAGGCGTCGTTTCGGGCGATGTGCCGCGCGGCGCAGGCTTGTCCTCGTCGGCGGCGATCGAATTGGCGACCGCGCGCGCGCTGGCGCATGTCTCCGGCATCACGTGGGAACCCGCGAAAATGGCGCTGATCTGCCAGAAAGCGGAAAACAAATGGGTCGGTGTGAATTCCGGCATCATGGATCAAATGATTTCGGCATCGGGACAAGAAGGCTACGCCCTCTTGATCGACTGCCGCACGTTGGAGACGACTCCCGCGCCGCTTCCGGCAGGGCTGGCGGTTGTGATCCTCGATACGATGACGCGGCGCGGCTTGGTCGATTCCAAGTACAACGAGCGCCGCGCTGAATGTGAGCAAGCCGCCAAACATTTTGGCGTCAAAGCGCTGCGCGATGTCACGCTCGATCAGCTTGAAGCGGCGAAAGCACAACTTGATCCGGTGGTATACCGCCGTGCGCGCCATATCATCACCGAAAATGCGCGCACACTCGATGCGCTGGATGCGATGCGATCCAATGATATTCCCCGGTTCGGTCGGAATATCAACGCCAGTCACGAGAGCTTGCGCGATGATTTTGAAGTGACCCGCGTCGAGGGGCAGCCTGACGCGCTGGACATCATGGTGCAGTGCGCCCGCGCTCATGCGGGGTGCATTGGCGCGCGTATGACAGGCGGGGGATTCGGTGGGTGCGCGGTTGCGATCGTGCGCGCCGAGGCAGTCGAATCGTTCACGCAGCAGGTGAGCGCCGATTATCAAAGCAAGACAGGACTCACGCCCGCGCTGTATGTGACAACGCCGCAAGCAGGCGCAAGGATCGTGTATCAGGAGTAACGATTCCATGTCCCCGTATGGTCGAGACGAACTTTTTCTACTCGTCGTCGCGCTGATGCTCATTCACGAACTAGACGCGGTGTACCAGCATGAATGGCGGTTCTTCTTCGGGTGGAGCCGCTTATCGGATCAAGCACAATATCGGCTGTTCGCTGCGCTGCATGTGCCGCTGCTGCTGCTTGTTCTAGTGGGGCTGGATGACAGCGGTTTCCAATTCTGGTTTGATGTGTTCGCAATCGTGCACGCGGGGCTGCATTTTGTTCTGCGCCATCATCCGGCGATTACGTTCAATAACGGGTTTTCGCGGCTGTGGATCTACGGTGCTGCGGCTGTCGCAGCGGTGCATCTCTGGATCAAGCTGACTTTCATCTGCTGCGCGCTCCCGCCCACTTGATTTATCTCAAAAGGAGTATTATCTGAATGTCCTCTCCAACATCCATTGAGACGGCGCGCCGTCTGCGTCCTGAGGGTGCATTTCATATGCCGCCGTCCGCTGCGCCGATCGGCTCAACGGTGATGCTGACGGTCGAAAATTCCGCACTTCAACCCGAAGCCGTGATTACTGACACGCGCCGACCGGAACTGACATGGCGCGTATCGCTCAAGCGCACCACCGATCAAACATGGTCGGCGGCGGTGATGCTGCCCGCTGAACCGACGATCGTCAGCTATGAATTTGAGTTCAGCGATCCGAATATGCCGCCGCTGCGCGAAAAACGTCAGCTTGAGGGGCGCAATCTGCCGATCTTCGATGAATGGGAACTGAATCCGTTCAAGATCGCTGTGTACGATCCGGCGCGTATGCCCGCCGATTGGACAAAAGGCATGGTGATCTATCAGATTTTCCCGGATCGATTCGCGGATGGCGATCCGACGACAAACCGGCTGAACAACGGTGTGTATGGTCATGCGCCCAAATTCATGGCGTGGGGCGATATTCCCGAAAAACCGCCGATCGGGCGCGATTTTTTCGGCGGCGATCTACGCGGGATCATCGATCATCTCGATTATATTGAGAGCCTCGGCATCGAGACGATTTATCTGACGCCGATTTTTCACGCGGCGACGAATCACCGCTACGAAGCGATTGACTACTTCAAGATCGATCCGATGCTGGGCAGCGAGGCGGATTTTGATGAACTCGTCGTCAAAATTCACGCGCGCGGGATGAAACTCGTCCTCGACGGCGTGTTTAATCACTGCTCCGCCGACAGCGATTATTTCCAGAAGGCGAAAAGCAGCAAAGACTCCGATTATTACCGCTGGTTCTCGTTCGCGGATCACCCGGAAGGGCATAAAGGCTGGTGGGGTTACGGCTTCATGCCGGAATTTGTCGAATGCCCGGAAGTGGAGGCGTTCTTCAACGGTGAAGCAGGTGTGACCGCCCACTGGTTGAAGAAGGGAATCGACGGCTGGCGCTTAGATGTGGCATTCGATAACAGCGATGAGTTCTGGCGGCGCTTCCGTAATCGGGTGGATCAAACCAAACCGGGGGCGTACACGGTCAGCGAATTGTGGATCGACTCCACGCATTATCTGCTCGGTGATACGTTCAACGCGACGATGAATTATCGCTTTACGTGGATGGCGCGCGGATTCCTTGCCTATGACCGCCTGACGCCGAGCACGCTCGATGACCGGGTGCAAACATGGATGCGCGATACGCCGTTCGCGGCGCAGCTTGCCCAGATGAATCAGCTTGACTCGCATGATACGGATCGGGTGATGTTCGCGTGTAAGGGTGATAAAACGCGGGCGAAAGCGCTGTATGCGTTCGCGCTGGCGTTCCCCGGCGCACCGATGATCTACTACGGCGGCGAAACCGGACTCGACGGCGAATATGCCGAAGATGGGCGGCGCTGCATGCCGTGGGATGATCTCGATACGGAACTGGTCGAGTGGATGAAAAACACGATCCGCATCCGGCGTGATCTCGTGCCGCTGCGATTGGGGACGTATCACACCGAAGTGATCGACGACGCGAACAAAATTTATGCCTTTTCGCGGACGCACAATCAACAGACGGTGTACGCGGTGTTCAGCCAGAATGATGCGGCGGTGACGGTGACGATCCCCGGCGCTCAAGGTTCATGGCGGGATGCGCTCAACGAAGGAGATGCAATCGCGGCGGGTGCGGACGGGCTGACATTCACGCTCGGCGCACGCGGCACGGCGTGGTTTGTGAAGGGGTAAGGCGGGAATTGAACCGGGGCGGTTGAGTCGCATCAACCGCCCTCCGGGGTGATCAGTCAATACACCAATGGGGGGAGCACCAGCCATAAAAGATATCAAGGATGTCTTTTATAAAATCCTGATCGGTTTCGTTTTCGAGCTGGTTGTGAAATTCCCATAATTCTGATAGAAGGGTTTCGCGTGCGACTCCCTCGGAACGCAGTTTTATGAGCTGTTCATGCAGCCATTGAATTCCGTTTTCGTGAATGAGCGCCTGTTCAAAAATTGACCGGAATCTCATCGGTTAGCTACCTTTCAGTGTGCCCCAATCATAAATCCATTTGAATCCCCCGTACAGAAATGCCAGCGCAGAACGGTATACTCTAGAATGTGATGCCGATCCTTAGTCCAAAGGTTTTTTGAATGCGAAGCCTTCATTTTTTCAACCGCGATTGGTTGTACGCACCGCTCGAACTTTCTGACTCGATCCCCGACGGCGCGTTTAATACGGTTGATCTGCCACACACCAATATTGAACTGCCCTATCACAATTTTGATAACGCCGATTACCAGTTCATCAGCACCTATCGCAAGCGTTTTACACTGCCCGAACCGCTCAACGGTCGCCGCTTATACCTGACCTTCGACGGCGTGATGATCGCCGCGCATGTGAGCGTGAATGGTCACAAGTTTGGCGAACACGGCGGCGGTTATGTCCCGTTTTCGTATGACATCACCGATGTGGTGAGCGAGGCGGACGAAAACCTGATCACGGTGCATGTGGATTCGACCGAGCGCCCGGATATTCCGCCGTATGGCTACGTGGTCGATTATTTGACGTTCGGCGGTATTTACCGCGATGTCAAACTGCGCTATCTGGAGCCGCTGCATATTGAAAAAATCTTTGTGCGGACGCCCGATGTGCTAACTCATCCCCGCGTTGAAGTCGATGTGTGGGTGAGAAATCAGGGGGACGCTCAAGCGGCGTGCATGGTCAATGTCGGCATGGATGGCGAGGATGATCAGCACCAAGCGGTGACGGTTCACGCCAACGAGACGACTAAAATCACGCTGAGTCTTGACCCGCGCGGCGTACAACTGTGGTCACTGACTGATCCGGTGCTGTATCAACTGAACGTGTATCTCACGCATGATCACGACTCGCCTGAATTTGATCTCGTAACGGCGCGTTTCGGATTCCGCGCGGCGGAGTTCAAAGACGATGGGTTCTATTTGAACGGCGAAAAAATCCAGTTGATCGGCTTGAACCGTCACCAGACGTACCCGTATATCGGCGCGGCGGCTCCGGCGCGGCTTCAGCGCAAAGACGCGGATATTCTCAAAGATGAGTTGGGAATCAATCTCGTTCGCACCTCGCATTACCCGCAGTCACCGCATTTTCTCGATCGCTGCGATGAGATCGGCTTGCTGGTCTTTGAAGAAATCCCCGGTTGGCAGTTCATCGGTGATAACGATTGGAAGGCGCTTTCGCTGCGTGATGTCGAAGTTATGATCGAGCGTGACCGAAATCACCCATCGGTGATTCTGTGGGGCGTTCGCATTAACGAATCGTGGGACGATGAAGCCTTTTACAAGGCGAGTAATTCGCTCGCGCACTCGCTTGATCCGACGCGGCAGACAGGCGGCGTGCGCTTCTTCCTTGAAAGTCAATTCTTGGAAGATGTCTTCACGTTCAACGACTTTTCGAAAGGCGTACGCGACCCGATCAACACGCCGCACTTGATCACCGAGTTCAACGGGCATATGTACCCGACCAAGACGTTTGATCAAGAGGAACGGCAGATCGAACACGCGGAACGTCACGCACTGATTCAAGACCTCGCGTTCGCTAACCCGCGTGTGACCGGCGCGATCGGTTGGTGCGCGTTTGATTACAACACACACCGCGAGTTTGGCAGCGGTGACCGTATCTGCTATCACGGCGTGAGCGATATCTTCCGCTTGCCCAAGTGGGCGGCGTTCGTGTACGCCAGTCAAGTCGATCCGGCGGTGCGTCCGGTACTGCAAGCCTTCACGCTGTGGACGATGGGTGATCGCAGCGAAGGCGGAAATGATCCGATGGTGGTGGCGACAAACTGCGACTATATCGAGGTCTGGGTGGGCGCGGAACACACGCTCGGTCGCTTTGAACCGGATCGTGTCAAGTATCCGCATCTGCCGCACGCGCCGATTACGGTGGTGGGCGGGACGCAGATGGGGGTATGGGGAAAGATGTATCAAGACCTGCGGATCGTTGGCTACGTGAACGATCAGCCGGTGATCGAGCAGCAGATCGCGGCGGACGGCGTTCCGCAGCGGCTCGAACTCACGGCGGATGATACCGAACTCAGCGCGGATGGATCAGATATGACACGGGTGGTTTTCCGGGTCACCGATCACTATGGAAATCGTCTGCCGTTTGCGACGGCGGCGATCGCATTTGAAGTCGAAGGTGCGGGCGATCTGGTCGGCGAAAATCCGTTTACGCTGATCGGCGGACAGGCGGCAGTGTATGCGCGGGCGGGCAGAAGCCCCGGCGCGCTCACGATCACGGCGCGATCCTTGACGCCGTATCGCCATCTCAAACCTGTCACTGTGACAATTCACGTGCGTTAAAACCATTTCGCCGTATGTCTAGGATGAAAACCGCTCCTAGACATACGGTTCGATGCTCCACAAAACGCGCGTTAATGCGTTTGTTTCCCCCCTTCACAGGTTTATAATCAGCATGGGCATGCAATATTGCGGATCAGCCCGATCAGGGTTCGGGTATGCGTTCCCCGCGTCTCGACCTCGAATACTAGAAGGAAGACCAATCGTGTCCGATGACCTGCGTCCCTCCCCGGCATACAAGCCTGTTTCGCTGTTTGTCACCTGCATGGTAGATATGATCTACCCTCAAACAGGTGTTTCCGTCGTCACCATTTTGGAGCATCTGGGAGTCGAAGTGCGTTTTCCGGAGTCGCAGACGTGCTGCGGTCAGCCCGCTTTCAATTCCGGCTTTCGGGATGATGCCCGTACGATCGCGCGTCAATTTTTGAGCGCTTTCGCAGATGCCGAAGTGATCGTGTGCCCGTCCGGTTCATGCGCGGCGATGGTGCGTCACTACTTCCCGACCCTCTTTGAAGATGATCCCGTGCTGTTCAAAAAAGCGCAGTGGGCAGCAAACATCACATGGGAACTGACCGAATATCTCGTTGATGGTTTGGGAATCACCGATCTGGGCGCGAGTTTGCCGCCGACCAAGATCGCCTTTCATCATGCCTGTCACGGCTACCGGATGCTTGGTTTAGGCGAACAGGCGAAAGCGCTGGCGGAACATATCGAAGGTGTGGAGATCACGACGCTGCAAGGTGAGGATCAATGCTGCGGGTTTGGCGGTTTATTCGCCGTCAAAATGCCGGAAATCAGCGCCGCGATGCTGAAAGATAAAGTCGAGGCGATCAACGCCGCTGACGCTGACACGATCATCACGGGCGACGTATCATGCTTGACGCAGATGAACGGCGGACTCAGCCGCCAGAACAGCACGCGCCGCGTCATGCACATCGCGGACTTACTCGCCAAAGGGCTGGAATCAAAAGAGGAGTGAGCGATCACTCCTCTTTTTACCATAGGGACAGGGTACCCCCCT
>CALBRY010000163.1 GCA_937927665.1 uncultured Chloroflexota bacterium | reverse complement strand
TTGTTGAAGATATCGCCACGCATCCCTACTGGGTACGTTTTCGCGATCTAGCGCTGACGCACCGGCTAAGAGCCTGTTGGTCACAGCCGATTCTTGATGCAGACAGCAGCGTATTAGGGACATTCGCCATCTATTATGATCACCCATGCAGCCCGACTGCCACTGAACTTGACCTGATACGTCTTGCCGCACACATTGCGGGAATCGCTATCCGACGCGCACAAGCAGAGGAAGCACTGCGCGCCAGTGAGCGGCGTTACCGGCAGGCATTTATGATGCATGGGATGCCCAAGCTGATTGTCGATCCAAAATCGGCACGAATCGTAGATGCGAATTCGGCAGCGGTACAGTTTTACGGGCATGATATCGCCGTGCTGACCACGATGGAAATTTTCGACCTCAGCCTTTCCCCGCGCGAATCGATTCTGTCCGTGATAAACCGGGTGGCACAGGCTGAACTGCTGACAACTACTGCCGTGCATCGCTGTGCGAACAACCTCTCGCGTGATGTCGAAGTTTATGCAGCACCGATCGATATCGATGGTAAACAGTACCTCTACCTGATCATTGCCGATATTACCGAGAAGAAGCGGGCAGAATCTGCGCTCCAAGAAGCGCATGACCTGCTTGAACAGCGTGTAATCGAGCGTACAGCGGAATTGGAACACGTCAAAAATCGTCTTGAGGCGATCTTTAATCACAGCGGCGATGGCATTGTGCTCCTGAGCGTCACGCACGGAATCCAGCAGGCAAACTACGCCTTTACGACATTGTTCGGTGTCGCGGAAAATGCCTATTCGGGAATGAGTCTGACAGCATTCGTTAGCGAAGATGATGTTGTTTCGATTGAAGCAGCCATCGACAAGATCACCCGCACCCATGAAATGCGGACACTGGAAGTGCGAGCTAAACGCGGCGATGGCACCTTCTTTGATGCGGAGATCAGCCTTGCGCCGGTCAACCGTTCTGAAGGAGCAATCACAAATGTCGTGTGCATCATCCGGGATGCAACCGAACGACAGATCGCACAGCGGATGATCGCAGAGGAACGTAACTTGCTGCGTACGGTCATCGATGCTGTACCCGACTTGATCTATGTCAAGGATCGTCAGCACCGCATGATCCTGAATAATGAGGCACATCTGCGTTCATTGGGTAAAGCCAATCCCGAAGATGTAATCGGCAAAACGGATGAAGAACTCCATACCGCGGATCTGGCGGCGAAATTCCAAGCCGATGATCAACGCATGTTTTCCACCGGACAGCCGATCCTGAACCTTGAAGAGAAAACAGTCGGGCGTGATGGCAGCGAAATCTGGGCGCTGACGACAAAAGTGCCGCTGCGGAATCTTGACGGGGACATCATTGGGCTGGTCGGGATCACACACGACATTACCCACCTTAAAGAGAGCGAAGAAGCGCTGCGCCGCTCGCAAGCGGATTTGCAGAGTGTCATCGACAGCACGAATACGGCGT
The DNA here is from genome assembly GCA_937927665.1 of uncultured Chloroflexota bacterium. Classification (GTDB taxonomy): domain Bacteria; phylum Chloroflexota; class Anaerolineae; order Aggregatilineales; family Phototrophicaceae; genus Flexifilum. Next base: position 12,425 of record CALBRY010000163.1, on the reverse strand, counting down.
TCGTTTTGATGGATCGAAACGGGGTGATCCGTGTTGCCAATCGTCTCGCCCAGTTGATCAGCCGGGCGCATTATGGTTATGAGATGCAGATCGGGCTGCCGATGCAAACATACATCCCGACCATGCTTCATCCCTCGTTTCATGGACGCTTCGCCAAGATATTGACTGGTGCAAGTATTGTTTCTGAAGATACGATGCCCACCGGAGAAAAACCCCGTTATTACGAGTTCCGATACTTCCCCGTCAAGACCGCCGATGGGGAGATCATCGGGGTGAATGCCGCCTACGAGGACATTACCGAGCGTAAGGACACCGAATTCGCCGCCAAACAAAAACATCAAGAAGAATTGGCGATGCAGGAATACCTGAAGGCACTTCACGAAATCAGCATCGAGTTGGCGCATACAGAAACGCTTGACGAGTTCTACCGGACTGCGGTCGAGCTTGGCGCTAAACATCTCGGATTTGAGCGGATCGGTTTAGTGGTGTATGACTCGGAAAAAGAGCTGGCTCACGGCACCTATGGCATATCCTTTGAGGGTGTCGTTGAGGATCAGCATCATCTCCGGTTGGAAAAAGTACATCTCCCCGAAACCCTCAGTCAAACGATGGGACGCGCCAATCACGTCACCTTTAGGGAAAATGTGCTGTTGTATCAGGGTTACGAAGTGATCGGTACAGGATGCGCTGCTGCTGCCGCCATATGGGATGGTATCCAGCTCGGATGGTTAGCCATCGATAACGCGCTCCATAATACGCCGATCACGCACGTTCAGTTGGATATTCTCGCCCTGTACGCGCTGACAGTCGGCTCACTGCTCGCGCGCAAACGCGCCGAACAAACCGCAATTTCGCTCACACAGCGCCTTGATATTGCTACACGCTCGGCAAAAATCGGCATCTGGGAGTGGGATTTACAAACCAATGTACTGGATTGGGATGACCAGATGTACGCCTTATATGGGCTGGTTCGAACTGAGACGCCGTTGACTGCCGCAGTCCTGCCCCGAATCGTTCACCCGGACGATCTGGAGCGGAGTCAGAACGATACCTACCGATCACTCAATGAAGGCGCGGCATACCAATCCGATTTTCGCATCATCCGCCCGAATGGTGAAATTCGTCATATCACAGGAACAGGGGTTGTGATCTTCGACGGATCGGGCAAAGCATCGCGGATGATCGGCGCAAACTGGGATATGACGGCACTTAAGGAAAGCGAAAAAGCGCTGCGAGAAGCCTTCGAACGCGAGAAAGAACTTGGTGAACTCAAATCGCGGTTTGTTTCGATGGCATCACACGAATTTCGCACCCCACTCGCGGCAATCTTGGCGACCACCGATACGCTGTCGATCTACCGCCACAAGATGGAAGAAAATCAGATCGATGCGCGGCTGGAAAAAATCCGCCAACAAGTCAATCATATGCGCGACATCACCAACGATGTGCTGCAATTGGCGCGCATTCAAGCGGGACGTGTCGATTATGTGCCGACCGAACTCGATCTCGATGCGCTGTGCCGGGACATTGTTGAGGAATTTGAAAGTCAAGCGGCGTATTGCGGTCGAAACATCTATACGTGCGCCAATCCACCCGTGATCGGGTTGTATGATGTGCATTTACTCCGACAGGTGATCAGCAACCTGATCTCCAACGCGCTCAAGTATTCACCGGCAGACACACCCGTGCATATTCAATTGGAGCATGATGATAGTCAGGTCATACTGAGGGTGACGGACGAGGGAATCGGTATTCCGTCTGAAGATCAGAAACACCTTTTTGAGCCGTTCCATCGTGCGCGGAATGTCGGCACAATCCCCGGCACAGGCTTAGGCTTGAGCATCGCTAAGCAGTCGGTTGAGATGCACGGCGGAACCATCCGCCTTGAAAACGCGAACGGAGTCGGGGCACTGTTTACGGTGACGATGCCGAAGCATCTACCGCTCCCGGATAATACAAACAGCGATTCTGCCGCGCATTCATAGGGTACAGAGTCATCGTCCGCGACAGTCTATGCGGACAATGACCCGATCTGCTATTCCTTCGGGCGTGGGGCGCGATAATGGATACCCAGCGCTTCCAGCCGTGGCAGATGACTTTCCAATCGATTCAAAAATCCCATGTACGACGCGCGCGGGTTCGGTGACCACAATGCTTCTGCCAGTGCCAGCGCACGCGGAAATGCCATATATTCCACATGCGACTCACTGCCCATGTATTCCGTCCAGAGATTACCCTGCCCGCCCAACACAAACCCTGCTTTGTCATCGGGTACGCCTTCGGACGGGTTAAACTCAAACACGCGGCTGAGGGGAATGTATCCCCCGATCCCCGGCGGTTCGCCTTCGCCATCCGCCGCCTGATAGTAATCGAAGTAGCAGTGTGTATTCGGGGACATCACGACATGATGCCCTGCCGATGCCGCTTCAATGCCGCCTTCTGCCCCGCGCCAGCTCATCACCGTCGCGTTCGGCGCGAGTCCGCCTTCAAGAATTTCATCCCAGCCGATCAACCGCCGCCCTTTCGCTTCAAGAATCTTCTCTACGCGGCGCACAAAGTAGCTTTGGAGTTCGTGTTCGTTTTTCAGCCCTTCCTGTTGAATACGCGCCTGACAGTGCGGGCATTTTTCCCAGCGCGTTTTCGGGCATTCATCGCCACCGACATGAATATATTCACTCGGAAACAGGTCGATCACTTCGCTGAGGACATTTTCAACAAATTCAAATGTGCTGTCCTTACCCGCACACAACACATCCGCCTCGATGCCCCACGCGATCCGCACCTGATAATCTTTCCCAACGCAGCCGAGATCGGGATAGCTTGTCAGCGCAGCAACCGCATGCCCCGGCATTTCGATTTCGGGAACAACCGTGATAAAACGACTCTGCGCGTATGCAACAATCTCCCGAATGTCATCTTGCGTATAAAATCCGCGATACGGCACACCGTCGATCTGATTACTTCCGCGCGGTGGGATCGGTGTTGCCGCGCGCACCGAACCAATCTCCGTAAGCCGGGGATAACGCTTGATTTCGATGCGCCAGCCTTGATCGTCGGTCAAATGCAGATGCAGCACATTGAGTTTGTAGAGCGCCATCGCATCGATCAATTTCTTCACGAACGACACCGGAAAGAAATGCCGCGATACGTCCAACATCAGCCCACGCCATTCAAATCGCGGTGCGTCCTTGATATGTACCATCGGCACATGCAGATCACCTGAGACGACCTGTCCGGTTTCGATCTGAGGCGGCAAAAGCTGGCGAAGCGTCTGCGCGGCGTAGAATAAGCCGCGTTCGCTCACCGCCTCCATATGCACCTGATCGGATGCGACATCGAGGGTATAGCTCGCATCCGATGGATTCGGTGATCCGGTGCGAGTCAGCACAATGACATTCGTTCCCGCTGGGGATTGACCCGCCGTAATGATGGGCATCGCATGTCCGGTCGCGGCACGCAGTCGTTCAGCGATAAACGCGGCGATCTTTTCCGTACCTTCCGCCGCCGAAATGCGTGTTTGACGATTGATCACGAACTCTCCATCGCCGGGGATGACTGTTTTAGGATAGGGGACAACTGCGATCTGCATAGATAAATCCTTTGGTCTAGAGTCTTGATTCCCACAGGGAACACATATTTGTACAAACGGCTCACGGCTGATCAGGCATTGGCGGATACGGTCGCACCCGCGGCAAGATGTGCACAACGAAGCACAGCACAGCCATCAACATCACCACTCGCCCCACGAAAATCAGGTGGATGTGAATAATCCACTGACCGATCACCGCGGCGATCACGCCCGCATTGAGCAAAACGAACGCCGCCTGTGCTAGCCATACACGCCCATATTTCGGCGGTGTTGCAAAGCGCGGCATGATCCAGAATGCTGTTCCCATGATCAACTGCATAAACCAGCCGAACAGGAGAATATCCCCGTGTGGGAGCATCAGCCGCCCGATATCGGCAGCGAGGGGAATGCCTTTGTTAAACAGCACCAATCCGCCGAGCGTGAAACCCACGCCGAGATACAAAAGCGCGGTGCGGATCATGAGGACGCTTAGGCGCGGCATCGCTTAACGCTCCTTGACTCGCGTCCACGTATTGGCGATGAATAACCACGCCGCCCCCACTTGAAGCAGTGCCGAGATCGCCAACATCACACCCCACACCATACCCGGTTGATATACAAGCAGGGTTTCCCCGAATACGCGGAGGATCAGCCCGATATTTAGGAGCAAAAACACCCACCACGCGATTCGGGTACTGCCGCGCGGAACCTGTTTCGTCATTTTGGGGAACATCCAGTAGGCAACGCCGATGATGATCTGTGTGATCCAGCCGACCGTCAGCATATGGAGAAATACCGGGCGAAGTGACGCGAGCATGGGATTTAGATTGAAAACAGGCTGAGCCGCCATCACGACGCCAAGTGCTAATGCGGCGGCGAAAAAGACCAGCCCGGCTTTGATATGTAAGCGCGCATGCAGCGGCATAAGATGAGACGTCCTCTATCAAACCGCATTCGTTCAAATTCCCCGTAATGATGCTCTGTTATGCGTGCCGATGCAATTATCCAGTAGGTGCCGCTGTGGACATAATGGGGAGTGTGACCCGAAAGCACGATCCTTTTCCAAATTCGCTTTCAGCGGCAATTTTGCCCCCATGCCGCTCGATGATTCGCCGCGCAATCGGCAGCCCCAAACCAAATCCGGCGGTTGTATGCGCGTCGTCATGCCGCCAGAACGTCTCAAAGATGTGCGGCATGTCTTCTTCTGAAATTCCGCATCCGGTATCGCGGATTTCCAGCCGTACTTCATTATCGATTTCGCTCAGCGATACCGTGATTGTGCCATCGGGCGGCGTAAATCGAAATGCGTTATCGAGAATCTGCTTGATGGCGTCCGATAAATAATTCGCATCCCCCATAACAACCGGTTTGTGGGCTGTAAATTCGACCAAAAGCTGCGGTGAATAGCCGTGCGACGTCATCGCATACTGGCAGATCGGGTCGATCAATTCGATAAGTTCAACGGGTTCGAGGTTCAGGGGATGACTGCTTTCGAGTTTGGCAATTGTCAGCAGCATATCGACTAACCGCGCGATCCGCTTGACTTCTTCGTCAACTTGCGTTTTCTTCTGGACACGCTGCACCGGATCATCCACCCGCAGCATGATATAGGTGCTGGCGCTGATCACCGCCAGCGGAGTACGGAACTCGTGCGCGGCGTCTTGAATGAACTGTGTCAGCAAATTGGCGCGTTCTGTTTCGAGCGCAAGCTCAAACTCGCGCTGATGCGCCAACTTCCGTTCTGTGATATCGATCACGAATCCGCGAACAACAAGTCGCCCATCATGACTGTGTACCAATTCACCCCGATCATGCAGCCAAAGCCATTCATCGTTCCGCGTCTTCATACGATAATCGATGGCATAAGTCGGCTTTCGTTTGTCCATTAGATCACTGAATGCCTGTCTGACCGGTTCGCGATCGTCCGGATGAACTAAAGTGATAAGCTGTTCGTAGTGGACATCAACAAAGGCATCCGGCAGGAATCCCAGCATGGTAGCTTTGCGTTTGTCAGACTGGAGTTTGCCGCTGGCGACATCCAATTCCCACCACGCGATCCGTGCGGTATCAAGCGAAAACTCAAGCCTCGCGTGGGCATCCTCCAAATCGTGTTTTGTCTTCCACAACTCGCTGACATCGCGAGCAATCGTCAAGACTTCGTCCTTGCCCGCGGGTATCACGCGAACTTCCAACTGCCGCATTGCCCCCTGCACGATGAGTTCGGTTTCCCCGGTATTGACCTTTCCACTGACGAGTGCGCGCTGAATCATGTCGGTCACAAATCGCGCCAAATTCTCCGGGAAAACAGATGTGAGTCCGCTTCCGATAATGCTGGCTTCTGGTACGAGCAGATAGGCGGGATTAGGCGCATGATAATCGAGAATTGTTCCATCGGCGCGCTGGCGGAAAATCAAATCGGGCATTGCCTGAAGAATCGCGCGCAGTCGCTCTTCACTCTGGCGCAGCGCATCCTCAACTTGTTTGCGCTTCACAACATCGCGCAAGATGCCACCATAACGATATCCACGCGCTGTTTTGATCGGGAACATTACCGCTTGAATGATCGTTTGGGAGCCGTCCGGTCGTTGTAAACGCGCTTCATGGGGTTCATAAACCCACGGTGCATTTCCAGAGGAAAGCGCGTTCAAAACGCGTTGTTTTAAGCTGGTATATACCGCTTCTGTTTGATTCTCTTTGGGAGTGGCTGCAAACTGCACATCCCAGACGAAACGCCCCAATATCTCAGCCGCTGGAATTCCGGTGAGTTTTTCCATGCCGGGATTCCATTCGATAACTGCGCCGCATTCATCCGTGATCACGATGCCGTCTGTTGAGTGATACATAAACGCACGGAATTGTTCTTCATTCTCTCGAATTTGTTCCTGCATCCGTTTGCGTTCGCCAATATCACGAACAATGCTCTGCTCATGTAGGAAGTTTCCCCTCGAATCACGCACCACTTCGACGTTGACTTCGGCATACAGGGGCGTACCGTCCTTGCGCCTGAAAGTACGCTCATACGGCGGGATGACTTCGCCAGCCAACATTCGTTCGAATACACGATCGCTATCACCGTACTGATCGGGTATCACCATGTCACGAGTGGTCAAGCGGCTGATTTCATCCGGCGTATAGCCGAACATATCAGCGGCGCGGCGGTTTACCTCAAGATGATTGCCGTGAATATCAAGAATGAACACAGCATCATTGGACTGTTCGAACAGGGAGCGATAGCGGTGTTCCGCTTCTCGTTTTTTCGTCACGTCCAAAATGATCGAAAACAGCAGTCGTTCATCTCCCATATCGATCGGTCCGGAATACACGTTGACATCGCGGATTTCGCCCGATGCGAGACGGTGGCGAAACTCGAAGAAGATCCGCTCTTGTAACGCTGCCCGTTCCATTTCCATTGCAACTTCAGCTTCGGAAAGGATATTGATGTCCTGAATCCGCATCGATTTAAGCTGTGCGATTGAATACCCATAAAATTCAGCCGCCGCGCTGTTTGCGTCTTTGATCCGCCCGGTTTTCTGATCGATCAAGAGCTTAACCGCACTGTTGTTATAGAACATCTGACGGTAGCGGGCTTCACTGCTCGAAAGGGCAAACTCTGCCTCTTTTTGATCTGTCACATCGTTCAGGATGCCGACAAAGTGGGTCACGATGCCATGTGGGTCATGGATCGGCGAAAGATGGAGTTCGCCCCAAAACATTGATCCATCTTTGCGGTAATGCTGAAGCGTCACCGTACAGGAAGTCTGAGCAGCGAACGCGGCGCGAATAGTCGCTGGTTCGGTTTGAGTGGCATTGCTCCCGTAAAGTATGTTGATATTTTTCCCATCAAGTTCGCGCCATGCATAACCTGTAGTCCGCAAAAATTTATCATTCGCAAAAACGAGTGTCATTTCAGGCGGCTGTGCGCTTAAAAGAACAATCCCCAGCGGACTGCTGCGGATAATCTGCAAATGAACCCACTCATAAAGAGATATCCGGGCATTTTGTTTAGGGCGGATGAGACGATCAAAAGTATGGCGAATAGAAGCCAGCCAGTTCTTCACACGGCTGTTTAAGTAGCGCATGGCTTATCCGTAGTGCATCAATGTATCCGGCACATCAGGAATAAGTGCCGCGAAATGCTGTGCGATGTTACCTTATTGTAATGCGGAAAACGGATGGAGTTGTCAAACTCAAATATTTGCGCTCATCACATATGAGGCACGAGTGCTTTTGTGAATATCTAGAAAGGGTGAAATCGGGATCGAGAATCATTTGCCACGGGAGAGGGAATCAAAACCCGACTCTTTATTGCGCGGAGTCGGGTTCACGAAAAACTGAGAAAACTCTAAGCTGTGAACGCTAACGCAAGAATGCCTCGTTTAGTCCACCATCCACGCTGAACACCTGTCCGGTGGTCTTGCTGAATGCACTCGTGCTTAACAAATAGGCAACTTCGGCTTGATCTTCCGGCGTGATCGGCAGTTTTGTCAGGGTGCGCTGTGCATAGAAATTCGCCAACTTGCTCCGCAAAGAGTCGGTATCCTCATCCTCGCTGAACGCGATTTCGTACTTGATGAGCGAACTGATCACGCGGTCACGCGGGAACATGCTGCTGCCATCAACCACTGTTGCGGGGGCTAAGGCATTCACGCGCACCAGCGGCGCAAGTTCGATCGCCAGTTCCCGCACCAGATGATTCGCGGCGGCTTTGCTCGTGTCATATGCCAGCGAGCCTTTCTTCGAAACCGCAGCATTTACGCTCGTTGTCAAAACCAGCGTGCCGCGCAGTTTTTGCGCCTGCCAGATCGCCCGTGCTTCGTCCGCGACGAGATACCCGCCGAGAACATTCACGTCAAACGTGAGCCGCCATTGATCATCGGTGACATGCCCGGATTTATCCGGTGGCACAAACACACCTGCCGTCACAATAATGTTATCAACGCCGCCATAGGCAAGCAGCACCTGATCGAGCATGGCGCGCACGCTCTCGCGGTTGGTGATGTTCACGCTCACACCGACTGCCGGACCGCATCCGGAGATACCCGATCCAGCAACGCCGATGCCCATCCCGTAGATTTTCGTCAGTTCGGCTGCCGTCCCTTGAGCCGCCTCCAGATTCAGATCGGCGGCAACGACATGCGCGCCTTCTTTTGCCACACGATGAGCGACTGCCCTACCGATACCGCTGCCCGCGCCAACGACGATCACAACGTTGCGTTCGAGCGATTTTTCTGGCGGCATACGGCGGAGTTTCGCTTCTTCCAGAAGCCAATATTCAATATCGAAGGCTTCTTGGCGTGGGAGTGCCACATATTCGCCGACTGCTTCCGCACCGCGCATGACCGCGACCGCGTTGTTATAGAACTCTGCTGTCACGCGCGATTCGCTCTTATTCTTACCGAACGCGATCATGCCAACGCCGGGGATCAAGACGACAGTCGGGTTCGGATCACGCATCGCGGGCGAATTCGGGTGCTTGCACGCTTGATGATATGCCGCGTAGTCTTGTCGATACGCTACAAGACCCGCTTCGAGCTTCTTGAGCAGCGATGCCGTATCTTCGCTCTGCGGATTCCAGTTGACATACAGCGGCTTGATCTTGGTACGTAGGAAGTGATCCGGGCAGGATGTCCCCAATTCTGCGAGACGGGGGGCATCGTGACTGTTCACGAATTGGAGGATCGCCGCGTCAGACTGTACCGTTCCAATAAAGCGGTTCTGTTGTGAAACCATGCCGCGCAAAGTCGGCAGCACTTCGATCAGTACCGAATCGCGCTGTGAATCGGAGAGTGGTTGAAAACGTGCCCCGCCAAACGCCGAATCGCCCTTATCGCGGGCTTCGAGAAAACGTGCCGCTTTTTCGATCAGCGTGAGGGAGAGTTCATAACATTCCTTGTCGTCATCCGCCCAGTTGATCAAGCCGTGCGCGCCGAGGATGATCCCGACGATTCCGGGGTGCGCGGCGATCGCGTCCTGCAAAATTAAGCCGAGATCAAAACCGGGGCGCTGCCAATCGACCCATACGACTTCATCGCCGTAAATTTCGCGCGTGAGTTCGCGCCCATTGCTGCACGCGGCAATTGCGATTACAGCGTTGGGGTGCGTGTGATCCACATGCTTAAATGGAATAAACGCGTGCAGCGGGGTATCAATCGACGAGGCGCGCGGATTCAGGTTGTAAACGCTGTGCGGATACATATCCACCATTTGATCTTCAATGGCGGTCTTGACGCCTTTTTCGTCCGCAGCGTTGTAGACACCTTGCAGCGCACGCAGTTTATCCATGTACAACGAAGCAAAATTCGCGCGCTTGGATGTGCGAAGATCGCCGCCGGAGCCTTTTACCCACAGCACTTCGACTTGTTCCCCGGTCAGCGGGTCGGGCATCATGATCTTGCTGGAGGTATTGCCGCCGCCCGTGTTGGTGATGCGCTGGTCATCGCCCAGAATATTTGAGCGATAAACAAGACGTTCAACCGGATCAAGCGCGGCGGCATGAGCATCATCCCAGCGGTAGCTGACATGGCGGTATTCTTCAGGTTTGTAGAACTGCATGGTGTCTCCTTGACTAGCCCATTAGGTGCGCGAAAGCGCGTTTTAAATCGTCGATTTCGGCAGCACCAATCGCCGCCAGTTTTCCGATCGATGCTGTTTCGATCAACGAACGCGCGGTAAATTCCGCGACTTCCAAACGGTCGAACGCCTGTAACACGCTGCCACCCGTCGTTAGCACACAGTCATTTTGAAGCAGGATCACAGGGACACGCGGCGAAATCATATCGGCGATGGCTTCCGGTGCGGCATACTGACTTCCATACGGCACCTTCGGCACATCCATCAACATGATATAGCTTTCGGGGATCGTCTTGGTGTCAATCGATCGTTCAGCGATCGCATACGCGGTGATATACGGTGCTTGCGCGGTGATCACACAGTTGATCTGCGGGTGACGACGGTAAATCGCTGCATGCAGTTTCACGGAACGACTTGGCAGTTTGCCCGCTTCGCGCTTGCCGTCGCGGATCAAAACGATTCCTTCATTGGTGATGCTCGGTCGGTCAAAATCGGTGGGCGTGATCAAGAATGAATGATCGTCCACCCGCGCCGATGCGACACCTTGCGTACTGATCATCAACTGGCGTTGACAGGCACGCTGAACAATATCAACCAGCAAATCGCGCAGTTCACGTTCGCGGCTCGTATGCCCCGTCATGGAAAATTCCGGCAGCACATGATCGTGGTGATCGAATAACGTAAGCTGATCATCCGAAAGCGTGGTTGTTTCACCCAAGCCTTGCGCGTACATCTGGGAACGCGCACAAAAGTCGAGTGTTTCAAGGCGCTGGAAAGCTTCGAGCAAAGACGCTCCCGCAGTCGCTACACCGTGATTTTCTAGCAGCACGACATCGAAACCACTTTGAAAGGCGTTGGCGATGCTCTCTCCGAGCGCCTCACTGCCGGGGAGCGCATACGGCGCATAACCGACACGTCCGCACAACCGCTGCGCCTGTGGGATGATGCTGGTATCCGGGATTTTTCGCACGATGCTGAACGACACCAGCGCCGGTGCATGCGCGTGAACAATGGCGCGTACATCCGGGCGTTTGGCATAAATCGCACGGTGAAAAGGAAGTTCTGATGATGGCAGATGCAGCCCGCTCACCTTGCCGTCTGGAGCGATGTACATAATATCGGAGGGCGTCAGTTTGCCCTTATCAACCGCGCTTGGCGTGATCCAAATTCCGCCGTCTTCATCGCGTATCGAAAGGTTGCCGCCGGAAAGCGTGGTCATGCCACCGTAGTAGATGCGGCTCATGATTTGAACGAGCTGCTGACGTGGCGAAAGCAAGTCAAACATCAGGGGTGTACGATCCTCTCAACTGCCGCGTCCCAAAAATCATCGGGAGTCGGCTGATACAAGCGTGTTACGTTCATGTCGGCGATGATCTGCCGCGCTTCTGCAATGCTGCCGAGTTCACCGCACGCGATCAACTGAACAGCGGCATTCCCGAACACCGTCGCTTCGATGGGACCCGCCGCGACCGGGAATCCAGCGGCATCGGCGGTAAATTGATTGAGCAGTTCGTTTTGTGTACCGCCGCCGACGATATGCACGATGTCGATTGACTGCCCGGAAATCCGCCGCAGATTATCGAGCGTTATGCGATATTTTAGCGCGAGACTTTCCAGCACGGCACGCACGATTTCCCCGTGGGTTTCCGGCGGTGTGACCCCATTTTCTGTACACCAAGCGCGGATATGTGCCGGATGATTCCCCGGCGGCAAAAAGCGCGCATCATCCACATCGATGATCGTGTGCTTGTCCGCCGCCCCGCGTGCCAGCGCGACCAGTTCAGCATAAGTATACGGCGTACCTTCGCTTTCCCATTGAGCGCGGCACTGCTGCAACACCCATAAGCCCGCAACGTTTTTGAGCAGACGATAGGTATTCTCGATGCCGCCCTCGTTAGTGACGTTCGCCGCATATGCCGCATCGTTGAGGATCGCGTTCGGCACTTCCAGCCCGACCAAGCTCCATGTGCCGCTGCTGATATACGCATAATCCCTGCGGATTGTCGGCACGCCAGCGACAGCGCTCCCGGTGTCATGCGTGGCGGGAGCGATTACCGGAATACCCTCGTATACACCGAGTTTCGTACCCGGCGGGACGATCTCCGGCAAAATCCGTGACGGAATCCCGAGCCGATCGAGCATATCGATCGCCCATGTGCCGGTGCGCGGGTTAAACATCTGTGTGGTTGTCGTGTTGGTAAACTCGCAGACTTTCGCCCCGGTCATCCAGAAGTTGAGCAGATCAGGGATGGTCAAAAATGTGTGGGCAGTTTCCAGCAGGGGCGAA
>CALBRY010000162.1 GCA_937927665.1 uncultured Chloroflexota bacterium | reverse complement strand
TGATCGCCAAGTTCCGCCTGCACGCGTCCCAGATTATCATAGGCACACGCTAATCTTGATCGCCAAGTTCCGCCTGCACGCGTCCCAGATTATCATAGGCACACGCTAATCCATGCTGATTGCCGACCTGCTCAAACGCGGCGACGCACTGCTCAAAGTGATGCGCGGCGGCGGCGAGATCATCCATGCTTTGGTACAACAGCCCTAAATTGTTGTGAACCGCCGCTTGTCCGTAAAGGTTGCCCATCTCGCGCCACACAGCAAGACTTTGATGATCAACCTCAATTGCTTTGAAGTAATCCTCTTTTTTCCAGTACAAAATGCCGAGCGTCTGCCGTGCTTGCGCCGCGTTGCGTTTTTCCCGGCTCAAATCCGCCATACGGAGCGCCACCATCCCCAATTCGAGCGCCGCATCCGTTTTATCCTCACGGTAGGCGATCATGCTCAAGCCGATATAAAGCTGGCACGCTTCATCGGCGTTCAGGTCGCTTTGCAGTTCCGCCAAACCCTGCTCAAAACAGGCGGTCGCTTCGGCAAGCTGCCCCCATTGAAGGAGCGCCTGACCTTTCTTGCGGAATAAACGTGTGCGCCATGTCGCATCCCTATTGTTGAGGCGTTCCAGTGCGGTATCGTAAGCCGTAACCGCCTGTTGATAACTGCCGCCTAGTTCGTAGAGGTCGCCAAGCCCTTCGTAGATCGGCACCATTTCATAAGATGAGATCGCCGATTCGGACGCGAGGACGGATGCACGCTGAAAATATGTGTGCGCTTCGCGGTTTGCGTAGCGCCCCGCCATCTGTTTTCCGACTTTGATGAGGTAAGTCACCGCTTGATCGAAGATTCCGGCGCGTTCAAAGTGAAACGCCAACGCCGCCGCATAATCGTTAAGATCGGCGGTGTGGACATGCTCGATAGCGTGCCCTGCGAGGGCGTGCAGTTCGCGCAGTCGCTCCTCAACCTGCATTGTGTATGCCGCGTCACGCAGCAGGGCATGGCGGAACAGATATTCCCATTCACTGCTTGCAACCCAGATCGCTTCATTTTCCGCCGCTTGGACTTTTTCGCGGAAGTCGGCATCGTTTTTGACCATTTGCGCCAGCACAGGAATCTCGAAGGCTTGACCGAGTACCGACGCGATCTGCACAATTGTCCGCACCTGAGTTTGCAAGCGATCAAGGCGTGCGACTAAAACCGCATTCAACGAGATGGAAAGGTCATCAATGCCGTTCTGAATATTTAGCGTCCAATGACCTTCCGGCGTGCGCGTGATCATCTCGCGTTCCAGCAGATCAAGCGTAAGCTGTTCGGTAAAGAAGGGATTGCCCGCTGCTTTGCTGTAGATATATCCGCAGAGTTCCGCTGTAACAGGTGCTTTCAAGACCATCTCGACCAACGCATCGACGCCAACACGAGGAAGTTCGCCAAGTTCAATGGATTGGATTGGCATCGTAGATGGGCTGAGCGCTAACTCAAGGCGTTCGCGGCTGTCCATCAGGATCGTGATCGGGCTTTTAGCGGTACTTTCGATCAGCATCAGGATCAGCGTGAGCGAGTCGGAATCGAGCCACTGCGCGTCTTGCACATGCAGGATCAACGGCTGACATGCGCTTTCGGCGCGGAACAGCGTAGTGATCGCGCTCAGGGAGCGGTCAAAGCGCATCTGCGGATCGAAGCTTTCGTAAGCCGATCCATCCCAACGCAGATCAAACAGCGCACCGAGGAATGATCGCGCTTCGCCCAATTCGGCGATCAAGGCGGCGTTAATGCTGCATTCGTTCATACGTCCGAGGAGCGATTCGAGCGTGCTTTCGAACAGTGTTTTCCTTTGAGCGTCGTTATCGGCGAGCCGCTGCTGGAAATACTGTCCCAGCATTTGTAGGAACGGATCAAGCGATGTTTGGCGTGTGGCTTCGGTCGCAAACCCCATCCATTTGACCGTGCCATTGGCGGTCAGCCGCGACCGTGCTTCGTAAACGAGATGGCTTTTGCCGACTCCCGCTTCACCATGAACGATCACACAGCCGCCGGGTTTGCCCGCTTCGGCAGCAGAAAGCGCGTTCAGCAGCGCGTTTAACTCATCTTGACGCCCTACCAACGGGTGCGCGAATGTGGTCGCACGCTGTGGAATGCTGCTTGTGCGTCCGGTCAATCGGGCGATCGGGAGCGGTTGTGATTTCCCTTTCACACGGATTGGCGGGAGTTCTTCAAATGTATAGGGATCGCCCAGCACTTTATGCACGCGTTGGCTGACAAGAATCTCACCCGGTTGAGCATGCGTCATCAAGCGGGCGGAGAAGTTGACTTCATCCCCTAAAACGCCATAGGTGCGGCGTGTTCTGCCGCCATACGCGCCTGTCCGCATGATCCCCTGACTTAAGCCAATCTGCGGCGGCGTGATCTCCAGATAATCCGGTGCTTGATTCAGCGTTAGGGCGGCATTCGCCGCGCGCACAGCGTTATCTTCGTGCGTGATCGGCGCGCCGAACACCATATACATATAGCTCCCCTTGTCGCCGATTGATACCTGTACCAGCGTGCCGTCGAGCGGCGCAAGAACGGTTTGCACCCAGAAGATATACGCGTCGAGACGGTCGCCCGCGTCGTCGTCATCCCAGTTGATTCCGCCGAAGCGCAAGAACAGCGCAACCGTCGGGCGCAGTTCGGTGAGTGTTTCGTCTTCGCGGTCAAGCAGTGCGGGCAGCACCCACGGACGCGCCAGCGAAAGCGGGATCGCTTCCGGCGGGAGGGGTTCAAATGGGTGCGGATCAGCAGGGGAGTCCATACCGCTGACGACCGCGTATTGACTGCTGCCTTCACCAGCGCGCCATTCCGCGACGGCGCACGGCGTTTTGATCAGTGCCAGCGTAGCAACATCCGCGATGATTTCGCCTTTGTTCGCCAGATGTTCGCCTTCTGCCATGCGGTCAAGCGTTTCGCCCGCCAGCACGTCGATCAACTGTACCGACGGATTGCCAACCAGAAACCGCCGCGCCGAACCCGACGCGACCGACACTTTGAGCGATAAAGTAACTAGTTCCCCGTTGGGGAGCAGCACTTCGCGGAAATTCTCCATCGCGGTTTGAAGCGCAAACGCACAGGTGAGCGCCCGCTGCGCCGAGTCTTCCGGTGCAAGCGGATCACCGTTAAACCAACAGGTGATCGCATCACCGCTGAAATTGATGATGCTGCCGCTGAAACGGTCAACTTCTTCAATCAGCGCGTCATACACGTGGTTTAGCTGGCGTGTGAGTTCTTCCGCACCGCGCCGCGCGCCATATGTGATGGTCAGCGCTTCGGTGAGGGGCGTGAAACCGGAAATATCCGCGAACAAGGCTGTCCCGAATACCCGATCAGGGAGGCGTGTTCCGCGCGCCAGACCATGACGCCGATCGGTGGGGATATAAGTCAGTACCGACTCAAGTTTCAAGATAGCGCCTCATCAGCCTGAGTCGTGCATCTGGATACCTGATACACCCAGACGCAGCAAGGGATGTTTGTGCCATGATAAGCAGTTCTGATGATTTAGGTTAGCGATATTATACCCCGAAACGCCCGCGTGGCGGCGGGAATACGGGGAATCGGGCTATTTTAATGTTTCTTATCTGTATAATTGTCGGGAACTTTGGTAAGATTTCCGTAACAAACCATTGCCGATTTGAGGATCAGGATGCCGCAAGATCAATCGATGAAGTCCAGCGCGCTTCCCCCGCACGCGAATGGACTGCCCTTTCTAGGAAATGCTCTTCAAATGCGGATCGATCCGCTAGGGTATTTTGTCCGACTGTATCAGCAATATGGTTCCGTATTTCGGATCACCCTTTTGGGGACAACCTATACCGTGATGGGCGGTATTGAAGCCAACCGCTTTCTTGCTCGCGAGGGCGATACCCATCTCGGCAGCGAAAACCTGTTCGGCGGGCTTGCCCGTGAACTCGGATCATCCCGGTTGATGGTTGCGATGGATGGTCCAGACCACCGGCATCATCGCAAACTACAACAGCGCGGCGTATCACGCGGGGCGTTTATGGCGCGTGTTCCCGATGTGGTCAAGATGACTGCGGAAGCTGCACAAACATGGAAACCCGGCGATCACGTCCCGCTGTTTCCGACATTTCAGCGCATGATCACCGATCAGCTTGGGATGGTGATGCTGAATTTCCCGATCGGCGAGTATTTCGACGATCTTTTCACACTCACACTCACGGCGATGCGCGTTCATGTCCTCAAGACGCATCCCGCGTTCTTCTTGAAGCGCCCCGTGTATGTTCGCGCTCGTGATCGTATCCTCAGTTATTCCCGTGAAATTCTCAAATGGCATCGGGAAAATCCGCCAGTAAATCGCTCGGTGGATTTAATTGATGATCTTTTGGGCGCGGTTGACGAAAACGGCGAACCGATCCCCGAAAATATGCTGATCGGCTCGATCACAGGCGGATTTTTCGCTGGCATGGATACGGTTGCCTCGACTGCCAGCTATTATCTGTACGCGATTCTTAAGCATCCCGGTTTGCTCGAGCGTGTGCTTGCTGAAGTCGATGAATTATTCGACTGCGGCGAATTTAGCGCCGATGCTTTCCGTAAAATGAATGTGCTGCACAACACGGCGATGGAAACGCTGCGGTATTACCCGATTGCGCCGTTCACGCCGCGCACCGTTGTTCAGCCCTTCGATTTCGGCGGGTATCATTTTGACGTTGGCACAGAAGTTTATGTCGCCCAGACGATCACCCACTTCCTGCCGGAGTATTACCCGAACCCGACCACATTTGACCCCGATCGTTACGATCGACCGGATCAGCCGAAAGCTGCTCAAGTGTATGCACCGTTTACGCTTGGTGGGCATACCTGCTTGGGGGCGGGATGGGCGGAAGCGCATCTGATGGTTGTGATCGCGGCGCTGCTTCGCACGACGAAATTCAGCTTAAACCCGCCGGATGCCGAAGCTGTGATTTACGGTTCACCGCTCCCGAATCCGGGGCGGAAATTCGGCGTCAAAGTTGATGGGGCGCGTAAGCCAATTTAGCTGAAATAAAAGTGGAGCACTCAACCGAGTGCCCCACATGTTTTGTGTCAAATTCCGGTTTAGCTGGAAGGTAGATTGCCCGCGCTCGGCAGCGAACGCCCACCCCATACCGCGTCGAAGTTGGGACCCATCGCTTCGGCGGGAACCCATACATAATGAGCTTGGCAGGCGATAAAGAGCTTATAGAAGCCGTTCTGCCCGTCCACGACGAACCACGATGAACCCGCCGGGAGCGTCACTGTTGTGAGCGACTGCAACGACGGAGAGTGATAAACCTGTGTTGCGAACTCAAGCCGCCCCTGAATTGCGCCTACGGTAAGCGGGTAGGGGCAGGTCGTAGCAACGCATCTCTCGAAAACTTCGTCGGGAATCATGAATGGATCGATGTAGTCGAATACGCCGTTGTTTGCATCACCGTCAAAATCGAGGTAAATGCCGACCCCGTTAGCCTTACCCGCTATCGCCTCATCGATCAAAAAGCTGACTTCAAGCAAATCACCCACTTGTGGATTGGCGATGTAGATGGATAACAACTCTACGCCATCGTCATAGATGAGTACATAGAAGGGCATCACAGGATCGCCCACGGCATTACGTTCGGGAGAAGTCTGCCCGCCAAAATCGGGCACAATGCCCGAAATGATGATGCTGCAATCGCTGATGTTTGCGGTGAATAACCCTAGGTCGCTGGTTTCAGCAAGTGCTGGCAAGGCGGAAACGAAAATGAGAAGAACGGAGAGAAGAAGGACAACGAGAATACGGCGAGGACTCTGCATGAGTTACATCCTTGGAGTGCAGAAAAGCCATCTATATATTAAGCCTCACTGAATGCATGAGTCAAGAAATATTCATTTTTGGATTATGTATCCCATTTAATACTGGTGTATTTATTACGCGTGTTGGCGGCGCGGGTAACAAAAGAGGTCGATCCAAGCGGATCGACCTCTTTCATATGCGGTCTGTGTTTTCAGAAACGACTGCGGCTTAGAATTCGTTCCACAGGAACTGATTCTGAACTTCGTGGTGGAACTGCACTTCGTACGGCTTGATCTTGGTACCGAGCAGGCGCGGGCAGCGATCCGCCGAATTGCGCTTGAGCATTGCGTAACGCTCCGCAACTTCTTCGCCAAGCAGTGCCTTCACATGATCGCTGGCGCTGAAATCGCTGATTGCGTCGTAGATATTGTCAGGCAGTGTGACGATTTCATCGGCACGTTCGGCGGGGAGGGTAGCGCCTTCCAAGCCTGTGCGGAACAGCGTGTAAATCGCCAGATACGGGTTTGAATCCGGGGCAATCGAGCGCACTTCGACGCGAGCGGAGCGTGCGTTCCCGATCGGAATACGTACCATGCTGCCGCGATCGATCGGCGATGCCTTGATCTGATTTGGCGCTTCGTAGTGTGGGTCAAGACGACGATAAGCGTTCACACTCGAATTGAGGATCAAGCAGATGTCCAAGCCGTGATTCAGGATGCGGGAGATGAAATCCCACGCGAAATCGCTGATTTGTTCGCGTCCGTCTGCCTTCCAGAACAGGTTCGTCCCGTTCTTGGAAATCGACATGTTGGTGTGCATGCCGTTCCCGTTCACCCCTGTCACCGGTTTGGGGAGGAAGCTGGCGGTCAGGTCAAGGCGATTGGCAACCTGACGGCAGAGCAGTTTGTACAACTGCACCTGATCGGCGGCGACCAGCGCATCACTGTACGAGTAATTCATCTCGAACTGCGACGGTGCGACTTCCGGGTGATCTTTTTCGTTCAGGAAACCCATCGCGCGCTGAACTTCAGCGGCGGTGTCAATGAATGTGCGAAGCGAGTCGCCGGGGAGCGAGTGATAATAACCGCCCGTATTGACGAACTGGAATTCACCTGTCGAAACGAATGTCTGTTCCGCATGGCGTCCCCGGAACAAGAAGCCTTCGATTTCGTTGGAGAGGTTGAATGTAAAGCCGTTGGCGTTGAATTGATCTTCGGCGTACTGCTTGAGGACGGAGCGCATATCCGCCATGTACGGCGAACCGTCGCGTTCCAGAACTTCACCGAACACCAGCACTTTACCGGGTCCAAATACGTCCGCCGGAAGCCAATAGAACGACGACCAGTCGATACCCAGACGCAGGTCGGATTCTTTTTGCTGCGAGAACCCGCGCACCGATGAACCGTCAAACGTCAGATTATCCGCCGACTTGAGCAGGAATTTCTTGTCATAGTCCAGCATGTGCAGGCGACCTTCGAGGTCGGTAAAGCACACGGTGACCGCCTTGATACGCTTCTCGTCTGCAAGATAACGCATCCGCTCTTCGCGCAGCGTATCCATCGGCACGCGATTGGCGCGCTGCTCCTTCGCCTTCAGGTTCAGTTCTTCCAGTTGATCGTAGGGGAGTTCGAGAAATTCACGCAGCACAGTTGGACACCTTTGCAATTTAGTCGAAATGCACAACACAGGTCAAGTGAAGTCTTGTTGTGCGCGAATACAAGAATTGTAGTGGTTCTTGAGGTCTGTTTCGTTGTCGAAAATGGCTAAAAAGCTTGGGATAGATTTGTATACTTTTTTCCTGCTAGGCGAAAGTATGCCGACTCTGGCTTGCGTGCTTCATCAAAAGTCACCAAACGGAATCGTGCGTAAACGTGATCGCATAGGCGAACATCTCCCTTTATACTTGAATATTCATGTAAAGGGTGGATGGATGGAATATGTCAGCAGCACAGACCCAACCGCTCGTGTTGGGCGGGCGATATGAACTCTACGAAAAACTTGGCGTGGGCGGCATGGGCGCGGTTTATCGCGCATATGATCGCCTCACAGGGGAGACATTGGCGCTCAAACGGGTTTTGCTGCCGGAAAGCGCCGCTGCCGCGCTGTTTGATTCCAATGAAGATCTGCGGCTGATTCTTGCGCGCGAATTCGGCACGCTGGCATCGCTGCGGCATCCCAATGTAATCAGCGTGAGCGATTACGGCTTCGATGATCAACGCCAGCCATACTTTACGCTGGCTTTGGTCGAAAAAGCGCAGACGATCCGCGAAGCGGCAAACAGCGAATCGATGCGTGGACGGGTGCGCTTACTCGTTCAAATGCTGCAAGCGTTAGCGTATTTACATCGGCGCGGAATTACACACCGTGACCTAAAACCGAGTAACGTGCTGGTCGATCAAACGGGCGTGGTCAAGGTACTTGACTTCGGATTGGCGATCACCGGAGACGCGGCGGCAGGAAGCGCCGGAACGCTGGCATATCTTGCGCCAGAAATCTTAAATGGCGGTGCGGCGTCTCCTTTATCAGATCTATTCGCCGTCGGGGTGATCGCGTATGAACTGCTCGCCGGAAAACATCCGTTTGACATCACCAGCCCATCGCGGCTGATCTACGAAATCTTGTTCAAGCCGCCCGATCTGACCGCGATTACAATCGCGCCGCCGAGCATCACTTCCGCGCCTGTTCAAGATGAATCGAGCGACACCGCGCCGAGTATTTCGATCATCGACATGGACGCACCGACATCAGCCAGCGTCGAAGTGTTGGCGGAATGGTCAGCACAGGGAATACAACCCGAACCCATCGTGAGCGATGGGCTGGCGGGGGTGATTGGTCGCTTAATGGCGAAAGACCCGTCCGCCCGTTATCAAGACGCGCACGCCGCCATGATCGCGCTTTGCGAAGCGGCAGGTATTCCCGCTCCGCGTGAAGATGACGCGATCCGCGACAGCTTTTTGAAAGCGTCGGCGTTTGTCGGGCGCGAAGCAGAACTCGGCAGTCTGATTCAAACGCTGGAAACACTCGAACATGGGACAGGTGCGGCATGGTTGATCGGTGGTGAAAGCGGCGTCGGCAAATCGCGCTTGATTGACGAACTGCGAATCCGTGCCTTAATCACAGGTGCGATGGTGCTGCGTGGTCAAGCGGTCGCGGATGGGCGGCTTCCGTATCAAACCCTGCGTGATATTGCGCGTCGTCTCGTCATCGCCGTGCCGTTGAACGATGTTGAAGCAGGTGTATTAAAGCCGCTCGTGCCGGATATCGATGCACTCCTCAATCGCCCGATCGCGGAAGTGCCCGCGCTGGAAGGCAAACAAGCGCTGAATCGTCTCGCCATCACGTTGATCGATCTGCTCAAGCGGCAGCATCGCCCGATCGTGATCCTGCTGGAAGATTTGCAGTGGGTGGGCGAAAGCGCCGAACTCATCAAGCGGTTGATCAGCGAAGCGGCGGCGAATCCGTGGCTGTTGATCGCCACCTACCGCGATGACGAATCGCCGGAGTTGGCGGCACAGTATCCAATGGCGCGGCACATGCGTTTAGCACGGTTGGATCGCACAGCGATCACCGCATTGAGCGCCGCTATGCTCGGTGATGCGGGTAAGCGCGAAAACGTCCTCAATTTGATCCAGCGTGAAAGCGAAGGAAACGCGCTGTTCATGATCGAAGTGGTGCGAACGCTGGCGGAGGAGAGCGGATCGCTCCAATCAGTTGGCGAGGTCACCCTTCCCGAAACGGTGTTCGCGGGCGGCGTGCGTGCTATTCTTCAGCGCCGTTTGAATCGTGTTCCCGTGTGGGCACAGGCGGCGCTCAAGTTGGCGGCGGTGTTAGGGCGCGCCGTCGATATGACGCTGATTCGGCTCGATGCACGGGGGCGTGGACTTGATGCCGATGCATGGCTAACCGCCTGTGTCAACGCGGCGGTATTTGACCCACTCGATGGCGGTTGGCGTTTCGCACATGATAAGCTGCGCGAAACGCTGACGGCGGGTTTTGATGCCGGAGAACGCCGGGAATTGCACCGCCGCGCCGCACAGCTTATCGAAACGGCATATCCCGATAATCAAGGATACGCCGAGGCGCTGGCGGAGCATTACGCAATTGCCGGAGAACCGGAGAAAGTTCTGACTTACAGCGTGATCGCGCTGGAGCGGATCGTGAATTACACGCTGGAAATCGATCGAGCCGATGTGCTGCTGCGTCGAGCGCTTCCATTGACCGAAGGCGCGCCGCACTTTCGACGTGAACGCGCCGCATTGCTCCTGTTTGCGGGTGAAGTCATGGAGCGGCGGGCAAATTACCCTGAAATGCGGACGCACTACGAAGAATGCCTGAATCTCAGTGACGACGATCCGAAAAGCATGGTCAAGGCGCTGCTTGGTATCAGTAAATCATACTGGCGGGAAAGCGAAAACACTGCCGCACGCGATTACGCGGAACAAGCGCTCAATACGGCGACAAGTCTGAACGATCCCATGTTAATCGCTATGGCGCGGTCTAATCGCGGCACGGTTGCGATCTATATGTCGGATCATGTCACCGCGACACAAAACATCGAAGCGGCGCTCGCGCTGCATCGCCAGATGAAAAACGCGCGCGGAATCGCGTCGGCGCTGCACAATCTTGGCAATGTCGCCTCCGAAACGGGACGCTTGACCGATGCACTCGAATACTACAAAGAAAGCAATCGTATGTATCACGAGGTCGGCGATCGCGGCGGAATGGCGGCGACATTGAATAACTGCGGCGTTGCGGAGATGCGTTTAGGCAATTATGCGGCGGCGCGTGAGTATTTCGGCGCATGTTTGGCGATTAATCGTCAGGTGGGCGAAAGACGCGGCATTGCCCGCAATCTGCATAACTTTGGCGAAGCGGCATACTTTGAAGACGATCTCGATACTGCGCGCCAATTCTTGCGTGATGCGTGCGCGATCTACCGCGAAATTGGCGATCGGCGCGGGTTGGCGCTGGCGTTGATCAGCTTGTGCGATGCGGCGCGGAATGGCGGCAATCTTGACGAAGCCGAACAACTCCGCGAGGAAACGCATCGACTTTGCCGCGAAGTGGGCGATGCGCGGCTTGAGTGCAGTCACTTGAACAGTTGGGCGTTGGTCGCGTTTGAACTGGGGCGGAGCGAAGAAGCATGGGAGGCGCTGCGTCAGGCGATTACGCTGGCACAGGCGCATCAGCTTGTGCCAATTCTGCTTGATGGGCTTTCGGAAGCGGCGGAGATATTCGCCCGCAGTGGATACACCGAAAATGCCGTCACCTGCATCGCCGCAATTGACGATCACCCGTCGCTCGTCGTGGATGCGCGCCGCGTGATTATCAAAACGCGCGATCTGATCATCGCACAGGAAGGCGAAGACGCTTATCGAACGCTGTTAGCGCGGGCGGGTAGTCCAAGCATTGACGAAATAATTGCGTTGATTATGGGGGCGGATACGAGCACCTAATTGCCTTGCCCTATGTTCCCTCTCGATCGCACGCGAAAGAGAGGGAACAAGGAAAGACGTTAGGTATTTAGTTCGGGCAAGTTCCGCTCGTGGAGAGCAGTTCCTCGCTGATGTAACCCTGATTCGCTCCGTAGATCACACGGTACCAACCGGGGACGTAAGCCGTCGCGGTCAAAGTGAGATCATAAGGCACGTTATCGATGACATTTGCGCTGCTGCTGGTATCCGGCGTGGAGCGCAGACGAGCGAGATACAGCGTCGTCACCTGACACCCTGACAGCGGAATTTCGGTAAGGGGTTCGGCTGCCGCAGGGGGCGGCGGTGCGGACGGAAGCGCCTGTCCGGTTAGGACGAGCGTTCCGGCGTTCGGCACGGTTACGCACACATAGCCCGTGCTTCCCGGCGTGCTGGCGAGCGCTGCGGGCGTGCTGCGGTCGTTCGCGCTGAGGAAGTACACCGTTCCCGCGCCGCGCATGCAGATATTCACCGGTGTGACGAACGGAACGACAGGCGCGCCGCTCGGCAGCAGACCGAACACATCGACCGCCTGAACGATGTTCAGGTTGATCAGCGTTGCGTTGCCAACTTCTGCCAGATACGTAATCACGCGCCCATCTGCCACGATAATTCGGCAGTAGGTATCACCGCGCACGTTGTTGAGCAGAATA
>CALBRY010000161.1 GCA_937927665.1 uncultured Chloroflexota bacterium | reverse complement strand
TGATCACCGTGCTGCCTATCCTGATTGTGTATCTGTTCGCGCAGAAGTGGTTTGTTCAAGGTGTCGTCTCCAGCGGTATTAAGGGCTGACGCTCACTCACATGGGTTGCACTCGCAACATTGTTGCGTTTATTTTAACGAAGGGGCAGTAAAACATGGTCCGTAAAATGTTCTTGGTCGGTCTTCTGATACTGGCAATCGGAATCACGCCTGTGTTGGCGCAGGAAACCACAATCCGCTACTTCACGTTCAGCGCCGCGCCTGATCATTTGGAAGACTTGGATACGATCATCGCCGCGTTTGAAGAAGCCAATCCGGGCATCAATGTCGAAGTCGAAACAGCGCCGTTCGCCGATTATTTCACACTGCTTCAGGCGAATGTCGTGAGCGGCGATGCACCCGATGTTTTCGAACTGAACTACGAAAACTTCGTCACATACGCGGCAAATGACACGCTGCTTGACGTGAGCACCTACCTGAGCGCTGATGCACCTTTCTATCCGCGCGCGCTTGAAGCCTTCCAGTATGAAGGCGCACAGATGGCGCTGCCCGCGACATTCTCGACCGTGCTGCTGTTCTACAATCAAGACCTGTTTGATCAGGCTGGTCTCGAATATCCGGCAGCCGATTGGACGTGGGATGATGCACGCGCCGCCGCCGAAGCGATCCGCGCACTCGGCAGCGATACATGGGGCATTTTCTCGCCTGTTCAGTTCTGGGAGTTCTATAAGAAAGCCGGACAAAACGGCGAATGCCAGTTCTTTGATGCGGAAATGACCGAATCGACGATCAATTCGCCCGCGTGCGTTGAGACGCTCGAACTGATGGTTAGCATGCTCAATGATGATTTGATGCCAACCGCCGAAGAACTCTCCGGCGTTTCGGATGGCGATCTGTTCAACAGCGGTCGCTTGGGCATGATCGTGACCGGCATCTGGATGTTCGGCGCGTTTGCAGAAGCTCCGTTCGCGTGGGATGTGCAGGTTGAACCGATGATCAACCAGCACGCGAATCACTTCTTCGCCAATGGTGTTGCCGTAAGCGCGACAACCGCGAACCCCGAAGCCGCCGCCGCATGGGCGCAGTTCCTCGCCAGCAGCGAAGTCGCCGCCAATGTGCGCGTTGAATCGGCATGGGAACTCCCCGCGCTCGATCAGCCCGCCTACTTTGAAGGCTATCTCGCACAGACGCCGCCGAGCAACCGTGCCGCCGTGTTTGCAGCGCTGGAAAACCCGGTGACGCCGCCCGTCATCGAACGCCAGAACGAAATGCAGGATGCGGTCAATGCGCTCATTCAGCAGGTTGTTGATGGCACGCTGACCGCGCAAGAAGCACTTGATCAGGCAAAAGCTGAACTCGATGCCCTGATCCAGTAAGTCGTTCCACAAATGCTATAGGGGGCAGGGGAAACCCTGCTCCTTTCGTTTTTACCACCAGAAGGACAGCACATGACCGAAGTCATTCACACACCCTTCGGACAAGAACACCCGTATGAACAACTCCCCGAAGAACGTTTTCCGCGTCAACCGCTGGCAGGGGAGTCCTTCACAATTGGTATTGTGACCCGCCCACCGGGGCAAATAAAACATGTACGCGTTCTGATCCGTGTTGATGGTGTTGATCAAACGCCCGTTGAAGCAGTGCTCGTTTCTGATTGGCAGCAGCAAGCCGAGCATGGGGTAGGCGCAGAATTTCTTGAGCGCATCGTCCGCATTGAACAGGATGTGTGGCAGGCGAAACTGACCGCTCCACCGTTCGGCAGCACCATGATTTACACTTTAGAGGCGGACGGCGCGACGTATGGCAGTTATACCCTCAAAGGCGAGGCATGGCAGACCATACTTCCGCACACGCTGGATTGCAGCTCGGCAGTGGCACAAGATACGACCGCGGTCGATTCTGTTGATGGGCTTCCGTCAATGCAGAAGATTGAATGGTTAAGCGACGGATTTCGCGCCCGCCGTGTAAAACTCACGTTTGCCGCGCACCCCGATGAGGCATTTTTCGGCGTCGGTGAACGCTATAACGCCTTGAACCAGCGCGGCGAAATCCTCGACGTGCGCGTTTATGAGCAGTACAAAACACAGGGCAAACGGGCGTATATGCCAATTCCGTTTTTGCTCTCTGCAATGGGTTATGGGTTGTGGGTGAAAAGCTCGCGATGGATGCAGTTCGACTTGTGCGCGACTTCACCCGATCAGTGGACGCTCGAAGCAGACCTAGACGACGATCAGCGGCTGCATCTGCAATGGATTCAGAAGCTCGACGAAAGCCAGCGCCCTGATCTGCTGCGAATCATTAGCAAATTCACCGACTTGACCGGAAAGCCGGTACTTCCGCCGCTGTGGTCATTCGGTTTATGGATGAGTTCGAACGAGTGGAACTCACAAACGCGCGTGGAACAAGAAGTCGCCGCTTCATTTGAGCATGGAATCACACCGTCTGTGGTTGTGATCGAAGCATGGAGCGACGAAACGACGTTCTACATCTGGAATGACGCACAGTACACGCCAAAATCTGGTGATCAGTTCTTTCGTTATGATGACTTCACTTTTCCGCCAGAGGGCAAGTGGACGAACCCGAAAGCGATGATCGATCAACTGCACGCGCAGGGGATAAAGCTCATTTTGTGGCAGATTCCCGCGATGAAGCGTGCGGATCAGGCACATGCCCAGCATGATGCCGATCGCGCCTACTTCGCCAAACACGGCTACGGCGTGCATGATCCTGATGGAACACTGCATCAAATTCGCCCATTCTGGTTTCGGAATGGCTGGATATGGGATGTCACGAATGCAGATGCCCGCGCTTGGTGGCTAAACAAACGCGCTTACTTGCTCGACGATATGGGCGTGGACGGATTCAAGACCGACGGCGGCGAACATTTGTGGAGTACCCAAGCGGTCTTTGCCGATGGGCGCACCGGTGTAGATGTGTGGAATGAGTATCCCAAGCATTACACACAGGCATATTACGACTTCTCCAATGCCCATCGCAATAACGACGCTGTGATGTTCAGCCGCGCCGGATTTACCGGATCACAGACCAGCCCCGCACATTGGGCAGGCGATGAAAACTCGACATGGGATGCATACCGCAGTTCGATTCTTGGCGGATTATCGGCGGCGGCATCAGGAATTTCGTTTTGGGGGTGGGATATTGGCGGATTTAGCGGCGAAATCCCCTCCGCTGAACTCTATTTGCGCGGCGCGGCGATGGCGGCATTTTGCCCGATCTTTCAATATCACTCGGAATACAACGCGCATCGCATTCCCCGCAATGATCGCACCCCATGGAATCTACAAGCGCGCACAGGCGATGAGCGCCTGATCCCGACATTCCGGTTCTTGACGAATGTCCGGCACAATTTGATGCCCTATATCTGGCAGGAAGCGCAGTACAGCGCTCAAACAGGCGAGCCGATGATGCGCGCGCTGCGTTGGATGGACGCCGATCCTCGTGTTTCCAACTATCAATATTTCTTCGGGCGCGATCTGCTGGTATGCCCCGTCACCGAACCGGAGACAACCCGGATGGAGGTTTATCTCCCGCGCGGCACGTGGCATGATCTGTGGACGGGAAAAGCGTATCAAGGAGAATCGGCGTATTGGGTCGATGTTCCGCTCGATCGCATTCCGGTTTTTGTGCGCGGCGGCAGCAAGATCCCAGTACGTTTTGGGGCAAGTGGCAAGCTCGGTGATGCGGTTACTTTGTCAGCCGAAGTAAACGCCGAAATCAAGTTTGACTAACCGAACGTATAGATCAAGACGATAGAGATGCAAAAAGCGCGAATGTTTGATGAGTCATTCGCGCTTTTGTTTTCCGGTCTTCGGTGTGTGATTCATCCGCTCAAATCCTGCTTTCCGAACCGAATCACCGCGTGTGTGCACCTAAATTGGGCGATTCGTTCATTCACAATTGCATGAGCGCGCTCATTCAGTAAAACGGGATCGGTACATCGCTCGAAATTGGCGCGAGTTACAATGCTGGATGACAAACCCCGTAGAAAAGATGCGAACCATGCAATCGTTTATCACGATCAACAATGCGCGGCTGCACAACCTTAAAAACATCACGGTGCAGATTCCGAAAGAAAAATTCGTCGTCTTAACCGGGCTTTCCGGTTCGGGAAAGTCAACGCTTGCATTTGATATCCTTCACAAAGAAGGGCAGCGGCAGTATCTTGAGGCGCTCGGTTTCGTGGCATACGGGATGACCAAGCCACCCGTCGATTCGATTCAAGGGTTATCGCCGTCGATCAGCATTGATCAATATCTGACCAATCACAGTCCGCGATCGACGGTCGGTACAGTGACGGACATCTACACCTATCTGCGCGTGCTCTATGCACGTGTGGGACATCATCCATGTCCAGCTTGCGGTCAAGATGTTCCACCGCCATACGATGACTCTCCGATCGATTGGACGCGGGACAGCGGAGGAAAGTCCGCTGAAAACGACTCCGATGTGCGCTGTCCACACTGCGGCGCGGCACTGCCAGAAATCGGCATGGAACACTTTTCCTTCAATACACCGGAAGGCGCATGTCCAACGTGTACCGGATTAGGAACGGTTCAGCATGCCAATATCAACCGGCTGATCAATGAAGATTTGAGTATTGAGGGTGGGGCAGTCTACGGATGGGACACCTTCTATATTCGCCACAATACACAGACCCTTCAAGCGGCAGCACGGCATTACGGAATCCCATTTGATCCGCGAATACCTGTGCGAGACTTCTCACCTGTTCAGCGCGATTTGTTGTTTTTCGGCGCGGAAAGTCCACAGTTTCGGCGGCATTTCCCCCATATTGAGCCGCCCAACACCGTCGCAAAGGGTCGCTTTGAGGGGGTTGCGAATAATCTGCTGCGCCGCTATGCCGAGCATATTCAAGACACCGATTATATTCAAAAGCTGGATGAGTTTATCGTAACTCAAACCTGCCCTGACTGCGGCGGAACGCGCTTGCGACCAGAAAGCCGCGCGTTCACGGTCGCGGGGCGTACGATTGTGGAACTATCGCAGATGCCGATCAGTGGATTGGCGGATTGGCTGGACACACTGCCAAACGCCCTAAATGCCGATTCAATGCTCGTCGCGGCGGCGATTCTCGGCGATTTGCATGAGTGGATGCGGCGTGTGATCGAAGTTGGGGCGGATTACCTGACGCTTGATCGGGACTCGCCCACACTTTCCGCCGGAGAAGCACAGCGGCTGCGACTCGCTTCGCTGCTCGGATCGGGACTCAGCGGGGTGCTGTATGTCTTCGATGAACCAACGATCGGTTTGCATGCACGCGATACTCAGCGCTTAGTCGGTGTTCTTCGTCGGCTGCGTGATCTGGGAAATACCGTTCTCGTGGTCGAACACGATCTCGAAATGATCGGCGCGGCGGATTACGTGATCGACTTTGGTCCCGGCGGCGGAAAACACGGCGGAAAGCTCGTCGCAACCGGAACACCTGCCGAAATCGCGCGCATGCCGGATACGCTGACAGGCGCTTTTCTTGCCGGCCGGATGAGTGTTCCGCTGCCACACGAGCGCCGAGCGCCTACGGGGAAAACCCTCACGATTCACGGTGCGCGAGAGCACAATCTCCAAAATGTGACGGTGAGTTTGCCACTTGGGGTGCTGGTCGCGGTCACAGGGGTGTCAGGATCGGGTAAGTCAACGCTGGTCTTCGAAATCCTTGATCGGGCAGGGCGTCAGCATTTTTACGGCGCAAGCGATAAACCCGGCTTGCATGAGAAGATTGAAGGCTGGGAGCACTTGGACAAGATCATCACGATCGATCAGGCGCATATCGGACGGATTCCGCGCTCCAATGCCGCGACCTATTCCGATACATTTACCCCGATCCGCGAAGCCTTTGCCGCAACACCGGATGCACGCCAGCGAAAGATGACCGCGCGCCATTTTTCGTTCAACGTGCCGGGGGGACGGTGTGAACGCTGCGAAGGCGTGGGAACTTTGGCGGTATCGATGCATTTCCTTCCCGATGTCGAAATCACTTGCCCAACGTGTCGGGGGCGGCGATTCAAGCCGGAGACACTCGCAGTCAAATACCGCGATCACGATATTGCACAGGTGCTTGATCTAACGATTGAAGAAGCGCTCACGCTGTTTAAGGATGTGCCTGCCGCTGCGTCACGGCTTCAGGTGATGGTTGATGTCGGATTGGGGTATTTGCAGCTGGGTCAGCCAGCGACGACGCTTTCAGGCGGTGAGGCGCAGCGCGTCAAACTCTCGAAGGAACTGGGGCGGCGTGTGACGGGAAGAACACTCTATTTGCTCGATGAACCAACTACGGGACTTCACCCGGCGGACACGGCGCGGCTGATGGTACTCCTTCAGCGCCTCGTTGATGCCGGAAA
The DNA here is from genome assembly GCA_937927665.1 of uncultured Chloroflexota bacterium. Lineage (GTDB taxonomy): Bacteria > Chloroflexota > Anaerolineae > Aggregatilineales > Phototrophicaceae > Flexifilum. The sequence continues at coordinate 8,655 of CALBRY010000161.1, read as the reverse complement.
TACGGTTATCGTGGTCGAACACAACCTCGATCTAGTCAAAGCGGCGGACTGGGTGGTGGATTTGGGACCGGAAGGCGGCGCGGCAGGGGGGCGGTTGATCGCAGAAGGGACACCAGAGCAGATCGCGCAATTCGACGAGTCTTCTACTGGGGTGTGTCTGCGGCGCATCTTGTGACACGACGCACCTACCGCCCTCCGCCTGATTAGGTTTGAAGGTGGGTATGGCTTGCGCTATTGCTGCCGTCTTGAACGTGAAATACCATCAGGATCAGCGCCGGAACGTTGGAATTATTGCGAAACACATGCGGCTGCGATGCTTCAAAGAGCAGGCTGTCACCGGGGGAGAGCCTATAGATCTCTGAACCGATCTGATAGTCGATCTGCCCTTCAAGACAATAAGCGAATTCCTGCCCATTGTGCGTAATCGGTTCCGTATCCGCACCCGATCCCGGTTGGAGCGTGACGAGGAACGGTTCAAGCTGCTGATTATGCAACCCGATCCCTAGACTCTCGATATCCATGCCGCTGTGTTGGGATCGCATCCGGTTATCGCGCCTGACAAAAACCGTTGTCCGATTTTCGCCGCTGCGGAAAAATTCGGTGATAGGTACGTTGAGCGCGGTTGCCAGCAGTTGCAGAGACGCCACTGTTGGCGAGTTTTCACCGCGTTCGATGCGACTGATTGCGTTGACCGATAGTCCACAGCGATGCGCTAAGGCGCGCAGAGATAAGCCCTGCGCGTCGCGCAGTATGCGAATTCGCTGCCCGACTCCGGGGGATTGTTCATCTTGATTCTGGGATGCGGTTGTCATGACGCAGTACACTCCGTCGGAGATTACAGTCTCGAACGTAATTGTACCCGTGATTGCGTTATCCGCCGATGTAATTCATCTCGATTTTGCTGCTCCGGGCTGTTTCGTTGGTGCGGATTTCGGAGTAGCGATCAATGCGGTTTCTCCACACATCGCGCATCAACCCCGCAATTGTTTCGTCGCTTGCGCCTGCTCGCATTGGGTCGCGCAAGCTGATCCCTTTCTGGGCAAATAAGCAAGTATAGATGCTGCCCTTGGGGGAAATACGCAGTCGAGTACAGGTGCCGCAGAAAGGTTGTGTGACCGAGGCGATCATGCCGATTTCGCCGCCTCCATCCCGGTAGCGCCAGCGCTCCGCAACTTCGCCAAAGTAGCCGCTTGCGATAGGCTCAATGGGCATAACGGCATCAATCTGCTCGATAATCTCGCGTGCGGAAAAAACGTCCTCCATAACCCAGCCGTTGCGCGTTCCCACATCCATGTATTCGATAAAGCGGAGCGTATACCCGTGTTCTTTGCAAAACCGTGCAAGCTCGACCACGGTGTGATCATTGACGCCGCGCTTGACCACCGTGTTGATTTTGATCGGCGTGAGTCCTGCTCGCTCTGCTGCCGCGATTCCCGCCAAAACTTGGGCGACACTGGCGCGATTTCCGTTCATCCGGCGGAAAACCGCATCATCAAGGCTGTCAAGGCTGACGCTGATCCGTTTCAGCCCTGCATCGCGTAATTTATTCGCCATTTTGGACAGCAAATATCCGTTGGTAGTCATGGCGATGTCGTTTACGCCGGGTATCTGACCGAGCATTGCGATCAGGTTTTCGATACCTAGACGCACAAGCGGTTCGCCCCCCGTGATCCGCAGTTTGACAACTCCCAACCCGACGGCGATCCGCGCGATCCGATCGATCTCCTCAAAACGGAGCAGCTCCTCCTGCGGTAAGAATTCATATTGATCGTGAAAAACGTCGGCGGGCATGCAGTAGGCACAGCGGAAGTTACAGCGATCTGTTACGCTGATCCGCAGATCGCGCATTGGGCGCTGAAGCTGATCGATGGGGAGCATCATAAAATCCTCGAATATCAAAAATTGGAGCGGCGGTGATCAATCGACCTTCTGCCGCTCCTCTGTCTAAAAAATGGTACTGCGCCGGATGATTAATTCCGGCTCAAAAACGACCTGTCGCTGCGGGCGCGGCTCATGATTGATTTCGCCGAGCAGCAGATCGAATAACGTGTTGGCGAGCGCCTGAATCGGCTGGCGCACTGACGTAATACTCAAAAACTGAGCCGTTGGATCATCGTCGTAACCCGTAAGCGCGACATTTCGATAGCCCATTTCATCAAGATACGCCTTTGCACCGAACGCCATTACGTCATTGGTGCAAACAATCGCCGTTGGTGGGTGTTTGACCGACATCAACCGTTCGGTCGCTTCGGACGCAGAACGCAAAATGTTTGGTGTGTAGGCGATGCGCTGCGGGTCAACCGGAATCCCGGCATTTTCTAACGCTGAACGATACCCCGCTTCACGCGCATCGCCTACGACCATTCCGGGATGCCAATTGACTAACCCGATCCGCTCATGTCCGAGTGAAAGTAAATGCTCAACAACCATTTCAATGCCTTTTTTACCGTCCACATCGACAAACGCGAACTGTGGATCAGGGACGTACATGCCGCCAAACGCGACGAACGGCGCGTCGAGCGAAAACAAACGTTGAATGCGTGGATCTTCATAACGAATATCGGAAAGGATGAACCCATCCACGCGGTTCGTTGAGATCAACTCATCATAAACCCCTTCGGCGTCTTCCTGCGGTTGAATAAATGTCAACAGGTGGAAGTGTTGTGCTTCCGCGGCGAAGGTCACGCGATAAATAAACTCATCCAGTAGATTGTTCATACGGCTTGGATCGTCGTGAACATGCCATGAATAGCCGATTGCCCATGCACGGTTAGTCTTAAGATTGCGCGCCGTCAGGTTAGGGCGGTAGCCGAGTGTTTTCGCCGCCGCGAGGACTTTTTCGCGGGTGGCTGGCTTGATGAGTTCATTCCCATTGAGCGCATAGGACACTGTACCTTTGCCAACTCCCGCCAGATCGGCAACATCAAGCTGTGTGATCTTGAGTTCATAGTTTAACTTTTCCGCCGCCGCCATTACCCGCTGGCGGGTGACATCATCAATGGTGTGGTCATTTTTGAGTGCGCGGAACGCGTCAAGCATAGGGACTTGGGCGATATCTGCGACTTCTTTTAGCGATGCCATTGGTCTACCCCTTGAACAAAGTCAGATTGTGAACCGTGCAGTAAATCGATAACCAACGATGTGTAGAGACGTCTCAAAAGTTTCTTGACAACCACTCACAACCATCATACAATGGTTTTTGAGACGTCTCAAAAGAGGTATATCGTGTAGTACCGAAATTGCAGCGCAGTTGAAAATTTAGGAGAACCCGAAATGTTTCGTCGATGGGCACTTTTACTCGTGGCTGTTACAGCCATTTTGAGCGTCCAGTTCCTCCCTGTTCTTGCACAGGATGCCGCACCCGTTCCCGAAATTCTCACGCTGCCGGATCAGATCGCCGGTGGACGTCCCGTTACTGTCACTGTCTCCGAAATGCCCTCCGCTGACCAGCCTGAAGCCCGTGCAACATGGGAACAGACGGCGCAGCGTTTTATGGATCTTTATCCGAACGTCACCATCACCGGTTCAGAACTCCAATACGACCCCGCAGCGTTCACTGCGCTGATTGCTGGTAATCAACTGCCGACACTGTTCCGCGCCTATTTTACCGAACCTTCTAAATTTATCGCACAAGGTGCGGCTGCCGATCTGACACCTTATTTTGAAGCGGCAGGCGTCGCCGATGTATTTAACCCCGCCATTCTCTCGGTAATGAGCCAAGATGGCGCAGTGTATGCAATTCCGAAGGATGCCTATGCCCTCGGCTTGGCGTACAACATTCCGATGCTGCAAGCAGCCGGATTTGATGCACCGCCGGAAACATGGGAAGAACTTGCCGAAATGGCGGTCGCACTGACCGACCGTGAAAACAATATCGCTGGCTTCGCGTTCATCAATGATGGCAGCGCGGCGACTGGTTGGCACTTTACGAACATCGCCTACGGTTTCGGTGCAGCACCGCAGGATATCATTCATGATAACGGCGATGGCACATATTCGGCAGCATTTGGTGAAGGTGCAGCCGTAGAAGCCCTCGAATTTGTTCAATCGCTCCGCTGGGAACATGATGTTCTCCCCGGCGCGACACTCGACTGGGGCAGCATCTCTGAAGCGCTGGTGTCCGGTCGCGTGGCGATGGTCATCTATGCGGGCGATCAATTCAACTGGGATTACACACAGTTCCCCGATGCTGATCTGACTCAGTTTGGTTATGCAGCAGCTCCGGCAGGTCCCAATGGTCGGATCACGCTCTCTGGTGGCAACCTGTGGATGGTCAGCGGTTTTGCGACCCCCGATGAACAGGAAGCAGCGGCGTACTTCCAACTATGGCGGCAGTTCGACCCCGTTGAAATGCAGACCGCGATCGAAGTTACAACCGAAGCTGTCGGTATGCCCACGCTGCCGATGTACGTCGGTGAATATCAGGTGCAGTTCGCCGCGTTCCGCGAACCGTATAACAAGCTCCCCGTTGAAAACTACGCACCGTTTAATGATGCGGTCACGGGTGGCGAAGTGACCATTCAGACCGAACCCAGCCCGAATGTTCAAGACTACTATACCGAGATGGGCGTGATCATCAGTGAAATCCTGAGCGTAGATGGCGTTGATGTGCCGTCCCGCCTTGCTGAAGCCGCCGCAGAATTTCAGGCATTCGTGCTTGATCGCTAAAGTCCGGCGTATCAAGAGCCGTGCGGGGGGAAACCTTCCCCCCGGCGGCAGGTAAGGGAAACGATCATGAACGCACCTTACGCGCTTGATACGGAACTGGCAGCCCCAACAAAAAAACATCGCCAACCGATCAAGCTCTCGAATTTGCGCGCCGCGCTGCCACGCCAGCTTACCGCGTATCTGTTCCTGCTGCCCGCCCTTGCCACATTCGCGTTGTTCGCATGGATGCCAATCGTAAACTCGATCCAGATGAGTTTTCAGGATGTTCAGCTTGGCGGTACGGCGACATGGGCAGGCTTGGATAACTTTGAATTGATGCTGCGCGATCCGGTGTTCGGGATTGCGTGGAAAAACAGTCTGGAATTTGCGTCGTGGAGTTTGCTGCTCGGCTATTTTGTCCCGGTGGTGATCGCCATTCTCGTCCGTGAAATGCGGCACGGGAAAGCATTCTTCCGCGTCGTGTATTTTCTGCCGACAGTCGTCCCTGCGGCGGTGTCGGTCATCATCTGGCGATTTATTTATGATCCTGATGGCGGCGTTCTAAATGAAGTACTGGCGCAGTTTGGGATCGCGCGGCAGTTATGGTTGCAAGACGTCGGACTCGCAAAACCGGCGCTTGTTGCGGTGATGACATGGGCGGGTTTTGGGACAACGGCTTTGATTTATCTCGCCAGCTTGCAGGATGTTTCGCAAGAGTTGTTCGAAGCTGCTGAACTCGATGGTGCGACGCCTTTTCAGCGCATCATTCATATCTCGCTGCCGCATCTCTACCCGGTCATGTCGTTGATGTTCGTTTTGCAAGTGATCGCCGTCGTACAGGTGTTTACCGAACCGTTCCTATTGACCAACGGCGGACCCGGTCGGGAAACACTCACTCCAGCGATGAATATCTATACCCGCGCCTTCATCCGCATGGATATGGGGTATGCGTCGGCGTGGAGCGTCACCATGATCCTTGTACTGCTGGTGTTTTCGATCATTTATCGCGTCGTCAACCGCAAGCTGTCGGCAAACGCGGATTAACCGGAAAAGAGGACATCAGAAATGGATCGCGGCTTCTTTTCGAATGTTGAACTCCGCACACCGGGCGGGCGGCTCTATTACGCGTTGGCGGTTATCACACTGCTGGTGATCGCGGTGTTCTCGCTGTTTCCTTTCTTTTTCGCGCTCACATCTGGCTTAAAAGACAGCACCGAAATCTTCGCGGGCGGCTTGAACCTCCTGCCGAATATTCCGCGATGGGAGAATTATGGGCGGGCGTGGACGCTGTTCGAAATGCCGCGCTTGTTCGGCAACTCGTTTTTGATCGTCGGGGTGGGGGTGGTGCTGCGGTTATTGGTATCGGCAGCGGCGGCGTTCAGCTTATCCAAGCTCAAGCCGTTTGGCGGTCGGATCATCAGCCTCGGTTTCATGCTCACGCTGTTGATTCCGTCGATTGCGTATTTTGTCCCGCTTTACACGACGATCGCTAAACTGCCTGTCGTGAATATCAGTCTGCTCAATTCGTACTGGGGGCTGTGGCTTCCGTACTGCGTCGATGCGTTTTCGATCTTTGTCCTCAAGACATTTTTCGACCGGATTCCGGGTGACTTGATCGACAGTGCGCGGGTGGATGGCGCGAACGCGCTCGATATGCTGATGTATATCATCATTCCGCTGTCGCGCTCGATTCTGGTTGTGCTGGCGGTGCTGGCGTTTGTCGGGCTGTGGAAAGACTTCCTGCTGCCATATCTCGTTCTGACCGATCCGTATACCCAACCGATTACCGTGCGGTTGTTCTATATTGCGGACGATTATAGTGTCAATTTGCAGATGGCGGCGTCATTTATGGCACTACTCCCCCCGCTGGTTATCGCTATTCTCTTACAGCGGTATATGAAAATCGGTCTAACCCTCGGCGGCGTCAAGGGTTAGAGAGGAGACTCTCTCATGCTTCCAGAGCAGTTCAGTCTCGACGTCAAGCCTACGGCGTCGGGTGATGCAGTTGTGCGTGTGGGTCATGCCCGCTTCACAATCTTGACCGACCGCCTGATCCGGTTGGAATACGATCCTGATGGTATTTTTGAAGACCGCGCCAGCCAGACCGTTTGGTATCGTGATCAGCCTGTACCGGTGTACAGCGTTCAGCGCGATGATGGGCGCATCATCATTGAAACGAGCGCGCTTTCCTTGTGCTACGAAGGCGATCAAGCATTCACACGGGAGTCGCTTTCGATCCGTGTGAAAGCGACCGAAACAGAGTGGCATCCGGGCGATACTGATTCGCAGAATTTAAAAGGCACGACGCGCACGCTTGATTTTATCAATGGCAGCACACCGCTTAAGGATGGTTTGATCTCGCGGTCGGGGTGGGCACTGCTCGACGATTCGCGCACGTTCATTTTGAACAGCGATAATTGGCTGGAAGCGCGCACGGGTCGCGGTACAGATTGGTATTTCTTCGGCTACGGTCACGACTATAAAGCGGGGCTGCGCGATTACTGCGCGATCAGCGGGCAAATGCCGCTGATCCCACGCTGGATTCTCGGTAACTGGTGGAGCCGTTACTGGGCATATACCCAACAAGATTTGGTTGATCTCATCAGCGATTTCGAGCAGCAGGAAATTCCACTCTCGGTGTGCATTGTCGATATGGATTGGCACATCACACAGACGGGTAACACCAGCACCGGATGGACAGGGTACACATGGAATAACGATCTGTTCCCCGATCCGAAGGGCTTGATCGATTTTATGCATGCGAAGGGGTTGCGTACCGCCCTGAATCTGCATCCGGCGGAAGGTGTTCACCCGCACGAGGCGCAGTACCCCGAAATGGCACGGCGCATGGGCGTTGATCCGGCATCCAACGAGCCGATCCGCTTCGATATTGCCGATCCGGTGTTCGTTCAGGCGTATTTCGAAGTGCTGCATCACCCGTATGAGGCGATGGGCGTTGATTTTTGGTGGGTCGATTGGCAGCAGGGGCAAAGCTGCAAAATCCCCAACCTTGATCCGCTCTGGCTGATCAACCACCTGCATTTTTATGATCTGGGTCGCGATCAAACCCGCCGCCCGTTTATCTTCTCACGGTGGGGCAACGAAGGACACCAGCGCTACCCGATCGGTTTTTCCGGCGACAGCTACATGACATGGGATACCCTCCGCTTTCAAACCTATATGACCGCGACTGCTTCTAATGCGGCGTATGGCTGGTGGAGTCATGACATCGGCGGGCACACGAGCGGAACAGGTGATGGTGAATTATTCACCCGTTGGGTGCAGTTCGGCGTATTCAGCCCGATCATGCGGATTCACAGCACCAAAGGATACTTCTACGATCAGCGCCCGTGGATGTTTGAAGATCGGGAAGTCCGCGAAGTGCTGCGTGATACGCTTCAGCTTCGTCACGCGCTGATCCCTTATCTGTACACGATGGCGAATCGCGCTCACCGCGAGTCGCTGCCGTTGATGCTGCCGATGTATTACGCCTATCCTGAATGCGAAGCGGCGTATCACTGCCCGCAGCAGTATCTATTTGGCACAGAATTGATCGCCGCACCGTTTGTCGAGCCTGCCGATCCGGATACTGGATTATCGCGTCAAGTCGTGTGGCTGCCAGAAGGCGAATGGACGCAATTCTTTACAGGCGAACAGTACGCGGGTGATCGCTGGCATGTGATTTACGGTGCGCTCAAGGATATTCCCCTGTTCGCCAAAGCCGGGGCAATTGTGCCGATGGGCGCGAAAACCGGATGGGGCGGCATTGATAACCCGAACGAACTCCATGTGCATGTGTTCGCGGGCGCGGATCATACGTTTACGTTGTACGAAGACGACGGGCGCTCGCGCGAATATCTGGCGGGTGAGTTCTGCTTGACGACGATTAACCAGAGATGGACAGGTGACAAGGTGCGGATCACGATTCAGCCTGCCGAGGGAAATACGAATATTCTTCCGGCGGAGCGCTCGATTGTGTTGCACGTTCACGGTGTTAGAGCGGCGGTC
>CALBRY010000160.1 GCA_937927665.1 uncultured Chloroflexota bacterium | reverse complement strand
GCTCGATGCGATGCCGGGGATTCCTCAGGTGCGTCAAAGCCGTGTCATCGATTTCTTCCGCAATCTGGAAGCCGAATCGGGTGCAAAACTGCCTACATGGAACGGCGAACTCTATTTAGAGGCACATCGCGGCACATACACGACGCAAGCACGCAATAAGCGCTGGAATCGCAAAAGCGAATTTCTGCTCCACGACGCCGAATTTCTCGCAACGGTCGCCAGCTTGCTTGACGCGACGTATGTATATCCACATGCGGCACTGCATCAAGCATGGGAGATTCTCCTGCTGCACCAATTCCACGACATCATTCCCGGCAGCAGCATTCACGAGGTTTATGAGCAAAGCGAACGCTATTACGCTGAGATCACGAGCTTGGGCGAACAGGTCAAGCAGGGCGCGCTCGATGTGATCAAGCAGCACATCGGCGGCGAACAGTTGGCGATCAATCCCGGATACGGGATGGCTAACCTGAATTTCTCGGCGGGATTTATCCCCCCGTATGCGATCTGGTCGGCGGAGCACCTGCCGCGCAACGATGATAATGTATTCGGGTGGAACGAAGCCTCAACGACGGTTCTGGACAATTCGCGGATTCGCGTTGAACTGAACGCAGACGGAGACATCACCCGCATCTATGATGTCATGCGTGAACGCGAGGTTCTGCCGCAAGGGGCAATCGCTAACCAATTCCAGATGTTTGAAGACCGCCCGAACAATTGGGATGCGTGGGACATCGATATTTTCTTTGAGGATCGGGTCGCCTACGCGCAGCCCGCGCACCAGATTACACTGGTCGAGGATACGGACTATCGCAAGACGATCGAAATTCGCCGCCGCATCGGGCAAAGCGAGTATGTTCAGCGGCTCTCGCTGTGGGGCGCGGCGGATTATATCGATTTTGAGACGACGATCGATTGGCGTGAACGTCACAGTCTGCTCAAAGTTGCCTTCCCGGTTGATCTGCTTGCCACCAAAGCAACCTACGAGGTGCAGTGGGGCAACGTCGAACGCCCGACGACTCAAAACAGCTCATGGGATTGGGCGCGTTTCGAATCGTGCGCGCATAAATGGGTCATGCTTCAAGAAGGCGATTATTCGGTCAGCTTGATGAATGACTGCAAATATGGGCATGATGTCAAAGACAGTGTGATCCGCCTGAGTCTGCTCCGTTCGCCCACCAATCCTGATCCCGAAGCAGATCAAGGTTTGCAGACATTCACCTACCGTTTCGCGGTGAATACCTTCTTAGAAGGCACGGTTGCGCTGGCATACGCGCTGAATGATCCCGCGATGCTCGTGCCGGGGATTGTGGGCGGTGACATAGATACCTTCACGTTTGTGCGGTCTACGGCAAACGATGTAGTCGTTGAGACGATCAAACGCGCCGAAGATGATAACGGGGTGATCGTGCGCTTGTATGAATATGCGCGCAATCGCAGCGAAGTATCACTGCTGTTCGGTTTCCCGGTGCGTGAGGTATACATCACCAATCTGCTTGAGGAAAATCAGGCTCAGCTTGAGGTGATCGACGGCGATACGGTGACATTCACAATCACGCCATTCCAGATCGTGACGCTACGCGTCATTCCGGAGTAGGCACAAAAACAGGTGAAAGATGAAAGGTGAAAGAAAGCACATCACGATGCTTTCACCTTTTACCTTTCACCTGCGCGAACCGCGTTTTCTGCGGCTCAAATACTCTTAGTTTTCGTCGGCGCGCCGGATGTGAATTTCTTTGCCGCGCATCGTCACGCCCTGCTGCATTTGACGCAGCACGCGATCGACATGCGCTTCCATCACATCAACATACGTTTCGTTGCGGTGAATATCGATCGCGCCGATCGCCTTGCCGGGGATTCCGGCACGTCCGGCAATCGCGCCAACCACATCACCGGGCTGAACGCCTTGATCGCGCCCTACATCAACCAGCAAACGCACCATGCCCGCTTCACGTCCGGTTTTATCGGCGCGTGAACGGCGCGGCGGTCGATCCTCACTGCTCACCGGACGGTCGCCCGTATAGCGGCGCTCACGCTCTCCAAAGCGGCGTTCGCCGCTCCGGCTGAAGCCTTCACGTCCACCCATACGCTCACCTTCGCGGCGTTCGCGCAGATGCGGCTCGCGGATTTCTTCCAACGGACGGCGCAGATCGTCAGCGCGTGCCAAGCGGATCGCCGCCGCCGCAACCTCGGTCGGATCATAACCCGCCTCGATCATCTGAGCGACGAGTCCGATTTCACGCCCCAAATCCGGCTCAACAATCGTTTCAGAAAGTTTGGTCGTAAACGCCAGATCGCGTTTCGCCAGCACTTCGTCAGCAGTCGGCAGATTTTCGCGGGTGATCGTGCTCTTGGTGTAGTGTTCGATCACACGGAGCAAACGGCGCTCACGCGGTGTCACCAACGTGATCGCCATCCCTTCGCGTCCGGCGCGTCCGGTTCGCCCGATGCGGTGGACATAATCCTCAGCATCGTAAGGAATGTCAAAATTGACCACGTGCGAGACATGATCGATGTCCAGCCCGCGCGCGGCAACGTCGGTTGCCACAAGAATATGAACCAATCCGTTGCGGAAGCGGCGCATGACCGTTTCGCGCACGTCTTGACTCAAATCACCGTGAATTGCTTCGACGGCGAAACCACGCGCCAGAAGCGAGTCCGCCAACCCTGCCGCGCCGAGCTTGGTACGCGTGAAGATCAACGCGCTCTTGATCTGCTCCGTCTCCAACAGGCGCGCTATCAGCGCCAGCTTGTACGGCTCATCGATCAAGAAATATTTCTGCTCGACCTGTGGCACGGTCATCGTCTTATGCGCGACCGTCACGCTGACCGGATCGTGCATGTAGTTCGTCGCCAGTGCCCGAATTTCGTTCGGCATGGTCGCGCTGAATAACGCCGTTTGGCGCTCGCTCGGCGTTTCGCGGAGAATCCGCTCAACGTCATCGATAAAGCCCATCTTGAGCATCTCATCGGCTTCGTCGAGTACAAGATAGCCAACGCCGCCGAGGATCAGCGCGCCGCGTTCGATCAAGTCGATCACGCGCCCCGGTGTGCCAACAACAACGTGAACGCCTTCTTCCAGACGTTTCAACTGCTTGGTATAGGAAGATCCGCCGTAGATCGCTGCGACACGGATTCCCAGTTTCTTACCATACTGGATGACCGCTTCAGCGACCTGAACTGCCAGCTCACGCGTAGGGGCAAGGATTAACCCTTGTGGCTGACGAGTATCAAGTTGTATGCGTTCGAGCAAAGGCAGCGCGAAGGCTGCGGTTTTGCCCGTCCCCGTCTGGGCTTGTCCGAGAACATCACGCCCCCCCAGCAAAGCCGGGATCGCCCCTTCTTGAATTGGCGTGGGATTCTCATAGCCCAGTTCCATAACGGCTTGCACGAGTTCGCCGCGCAAGCCCAGACGTTCAAATGGATTCATACTGCTCCTGAAATGTTCGATAACCCTGAGGTTATTTGACGCAGGGTGTAACGAGGGTGATCGGGCGGCAGAACCGCCGCCCGATTTCATTATTGTACTATAGACTAGACGTGACGTATATGGGGGATATTACACCGGGAATACCGATTTTTAATCTCCGCCCGTGACCGCGAACGCAGTTTCCGCACCTTGAATAGGGTACGCGATGCTGCGCGGTTCGCGCACGATGAATATCAGCACCGCCGCGCCGATCACACCCGCAATTGCCGAAACGATAAACGCCGCGCCAAAGTTTGCGCCTTCCGCCAGCGCGCCGCCGATAATCGGTGCGGCAATCGCGCCGGGAGCGATCAGCGTATTCGTCAAGCCAATGTAATACGGGCGATCGCTTTCGCGTCCGAATTGTGTTGTCAGCGGCAGCGGGATCGTCCACAGTCCGGCTTTCGCCGCGCCCATCAAGGCGAATGCGACATACATCCAACCCGCATCCGGTGCAAGCATCGCCACAGCACCGCTGATTCCCGCCAGCAGCACCGAAAAAGCATACATCAAGCGGTGGCTGGTGCGATCACCCAATGCGCCGAGGATCGGATTCGCAAACACGGTGAACAGCATGAGAATCCCCGTCATCACGCCGACTTCGACTTCATCAACGCCAAAGCGCCGCACGGCATACAGGCTGAAGAAATACAAGCCCAGCCCGGCGAACATCGCCAGCAGACGCGCGACAATAAACCACCGGAAATTGACATCTTCCGCGAGAATCTGGCGCAGTTTTCTACCGAACTGCCTCATATCGCCGCGATCTGCCACTGCGACGGTGGGTTCGCTGTCTAATTCGCGCGTCATCGAGATGAATACCCACGAAACCATCATCGCGATACCGCACAACATAAACGCAATCGTGAAGTTATACGGATTTGGCACAGCCGCGAGAATAAATCCGGCAGCCACCGCGCCGCCGCTCATGAGCAGATTCGCCGCCGAGCTTTGAATACCATAAAACGTGCCGCGTACCCGATCCGGCATGATCTTACCGATCATGCTCTGCCATGCCGTCGCCGTCAGTCCACCGCCGATCGCCTGCCATGCGACGAGCATAAACATCAGCACGAGCGCGACTTCTTTACCGATCTGCGGCGCGAACAGCGCCAGAATTGCCATCGCAAAAAACGGTAAGCGCTCATGCAGCGTCATACGAACCGTCATCGGCTTGTAACGGCGCAGCCCCGCGACCCGTCGAGCGGTAAAAAGCTGAGGCAAATACCAGCCGATTTCGTGCATCGCGGTAATTAAGCCGATCAAAATGGGCGACTCGGTCAACGTCGCAAGAAACAGCGGAATGATGGTGACGTAAGACGCCATCCCCATCCCCAAGCCGAAGAATGCGCCGTCGGCAATGTTCACAACTACATTATGCGGGACATGTTGCCGTGCATCTTGATGCACACCCCACCTCGTGAGCTTCTACTGATGTTGGACAAATGGTGTTTGGGGGAAAAGAAATACTCTGCTTCATTTTAGCTGACCCGATGCCCCTGTCGAGTGCTACCATATCAGTCCACTTGATTAAGCCTCATCGAAAGGTTGAGTATGAGCGATCTTCTGATCCGCCGCGCTGATGTCTTACAGATCAACGCCGATAAGCACCACCCCACCGCCTCGATCCTCCACAATCACGACATCGTGATCAAAGGCAGTCGCATTGAACAGATCGTCCCCACGGGCGTTGATCCGTCGCATTTTCGAGAGGTGATCGACGCCCCTGGACTGCTCGCCATGCCGGGATTGATCAACACCCATGCACATGTCCCGATGGTGATCTTTCGCGGGCTTGCCGAAGATGTGAACATTGACCGCTGGTTTAACGATTTTATGTGGCCCCTCGAAAGCAATCTTGAACCGGATGATGTCTACTGGGGCGAGATGCTCGGCGTAGCAGAAATGCTCGAAGGCGGCGTGACGACGACCGCCGATCATTATTTTTATATGGATCGCGCCGCGCATGCCGTTGAAAAAATCGGCGCGCGTGCTCTGCTTGCGTGGGCAATTTTCGGCAGTCAAGGACAGGACAAAATCCGCGAAACGGCGGATTGGGTGCGCGATTTTCAAGGTGCGGCGGATGGGCGCATCCGGACATGGATGGCTCCGCACGCCCCCTACACCTGTGATGATGACTTTTTGCGCGCCAGTGTCGAAGCGGCGAAACGCTTAAACGTTGGGATTCATATTCACGCCGCCGAAACACCCCAGCAAACCGAATCCAGTCTGGAAAAGCGCGGGCTGACACCCATTCAAGTTTTGCAGCAAACCGGCGTGTTTGATGTCCCGACGATTCTGGCGCATGTACTGGGCGCGACTCCGGCGGATATCGAGATCATGGCGACGGTCAAAACAGGGGTCGCACACGCGCCGAAAACCTATATGAAGCTCGCCATGGGTGCTGCTCCGCTGCTTCAGTTCCGGGCGGCGGGGGTTCCGGTCGGGTTAGCGACCGATGGCGCGGTGAGCAATAACACGCTTGATATTTGGGAATCGCTGCGCTTGATGCCGATGATTCAGAAGATGGCGACGGGAGTCGCGGAAAATCTGCCGATTCCCGATGCGCTGTATATCGCCACCCGCGAAAGCGCTCAGGTGATCGGCATGGGCGATCAATTGGGATCGCTTGAGCCGGGGTATCTTGCCGATCTGATTCTGGTTGATTTGAGCGGGCTGCATCATCAACCGCTGCACAGTGTCACCGCCAGCTTGGTCTATAACACCCGCGCCAGCGATGTAAGGACAACGATCGTCAACGGTCAGGTGATCATGCGCGATCGTCAGCTATTGACAGTCGATAAAGCCGAAATCGCCGCCGAAGTCCGCGCCCGTGTCGATCGATTGGCACAGCGCACACCCTCTAAACGCATTCAGGTCTACAACCCATAAGAACAATAAAAAGGGGAAAGCAAAGGATGATCTCCGCTTTCCCCTTTTAATGCTTCACTGCTGCGTGTTAAGGGCTGACGAGTTCAAACACGACTTCGATTTGCACGCTCACCTGAAGCTGACCGCCCTCAACCGGGACGGACTGTGCGACATCCATACCACCGCCGCGACCATAAGCCGCCGGGAAAACATCCGAGCCGAGGACTTCCTGAACGTAAACGACATCCCCGACTTGCAGCCCGAACGCCGACGCGAGTTCTTGAGCGCGCTGGCGGGCATTATCGACGGCATCGATACGCGCTTCACTTGCCAGCGCGGTTTGATCCAGAATGCCGAAATACAGCCCGTTCACACGATTTGCACCCGCATTCACGCCCGTTGTGACGACTTCCCCCGCCTGATCGATATCGCGCACCGTCACACGGATGAAATTCTGTACACGGAAGCGGAATTCACCGGTATTCTGCCCGGTATTCGGATCGTAGATGTCTTCCTGATACACATTTAGGTAGGTGGTCTGGATATCCTCGCGGGCGATACCCATCGCCACAATCGCATCGATCACAGCGCTGATTCGTGAATTGGCGCTGTCAAACGCTTCCGTCAAATCGGCGGATACCGTATCGACGCCGATTTCTACATACGCAACATCCGGCTCACCGGAAGCTGTTCCCATGCCGCTTACCATGATCGTATTCCGGGCAACTTCGCTCGCCGGATTGACATTCGGCGCTTCCGGGGTGACATCCTGAGCCTGTAAACTGGCACTGCTCACCAGCACCAGCGCCAGTAACGTGATGACGGTTGTTACGACGAGTTTTACACGAAGCATGACTTGTTCCTCTCTAGCCTTCGTTTCCTGACAACTTGAACCTTACACCACTAATGACGACGATACATCCGCAAGAGTTCCACTTTCGATACCATCCTTTTATGGGGGGTATAAATCGTGAAACTTTCCTAAACTGGCGTCGTATTAATGATCAGTACACCTCGCACCATAATCCTGAGGAACAATCTTGAAGAATTTTCGGTTCGTTTTACCCCTACTCATCGTGCTTTTTAGCGCAGTCGCTATCAGCGCTCAGGAAGCACCCGCATTTGAACCTGCCGACTGCATGTTTGATGTTCCCGCTGCGCGCAATGTGGAATGCGGGTATCTCACGGTTCCAGCGGCGCGCGATGCAGACGGGAATGCAATCCCCGACGCGGGAACGATGCGGTTGGCTGTCGCGATCTTCCGCGCCACAAGTGCGAA
The DNA here is from genome assembly GCA_937927665.1 of uncultured Chloroflexota bacterium. Classification (GTDB taxonomy): domain Bacteria; phylum Chloroflexota; class Anaerolineae; order Aggregatilineales; family Phototrophicaceae; genus Flexifilum. Next base: position 16,479 of record CALBRY010000160.1, on the reverse strand, counting down.
TATCGCCCCTGATCCGATGGTCTATCTCGAAGGTGGACCCGGTGGCGATGCGCTGGAAAATCTGCCGTTGACGTTTGATAGATACGCGCCATTTCTGGCAGATCGTGATCTCATCTTCTTTGATCAGCGCGGCACGGGTTATTCAGAACCCGCGTTAGCTTGTCCCGCCTTCACCGAATGGTCGCTTTCGGTCTTGGATGACGAACGCCCGCTCGCCGAAATCAACGAGGAAGCGATTCAAGAATTGATCGCGTGTCATGAGACACTCGCCGCTTCGGGTATCGATTTCACGCAGTACAACAGCCGCGAAAGCGCGCAAGACCTTGATGATCTGCGTGAGGCGCTCGGCTATGAGGAATGGAATATTCTGGGGATCAGCTACGGCACACGTTTAGCACAAACAGCCATGCGTGACACCCCCGAAGGTATCCGGTCGGTGATCCTCGATTCGTCGTATCCGATCCAACTCGATCTGTATGGTTCAACGCCATCGGGTGTGCAAGGGGCATTCGAAACCCTATTCTCCGCGTGTGCAGCGGATGCGGCTTGTGCGGCAGCATTCCCCGATCTGGAAACGACATTCTGGAGCGTCGTCGATCAATTGAACGCCGAACCCGTGATGCAGACCATCACCAACCCGCTCAACGGGGAAAGCTATGACGCGCTCTATACGGGTGATGGGCTTATCGGGCTGATGTTCCAATCATTTTATGCCACCGAACTGATTCCCCTGCTCCCTGATATGATCGTTGATCTCAGCACGGGCGATTTCACCATCGCCAATCTGGTCAACGGCGCATTCTTGGCGAACATGGATGCGATCAGCATCGGTCAACAGCTTGCCGTGCAGTGTCACGAAGAAGTCCCGTTCGGCGGCGAACTCCTCGGAATCACAGAAGTGGATCCCCGCTTGCAGACCGCCCTTGATCTAAGCACGACGATCAGCGTTTCGGGGCTGGAAGTGCTGTGCGAAGCGTGGCAGTCGGGTGTTGCCGATGCAATCGAAGGCGAGGCGATTTCGAGCGAAATTCCTACGCTGATCCTTTCCGGCACATTTGACCCGATCACCCCGCCGATCTACAACGAACGTGTCGCGGCGGAATATCCTAACGGGTTCTTCTATCAGTTCCCCGGCGTCGGTCACGGTGTGAGCATTGCCAGCGAATGCGCGATGAGCATCTCCCGCGATTTCTTCGAAAACCCGACCGAAGAACCGGACAGTGCATGTTTGGCGGATGTCAGCGTGAATTTTGTCGTTCCGTCCACCAATGATATCGCACTGGTGCCGTATGAAAGTGCGGTTTTCGGGATGTCGGGAGTTTCACCGGAGGGCTGGCAGGAAAACGCACCCGGTGTATTCAACCCACCGAACGACTCGATCACGGCGATTTTGCAGCAGGCTGTCCCCGGATTCACCGCGGACGCGCTGATTAACCTGCTTGAAACGCAGCTTAATCAGGAACTAGGCGAAAGCACCGGCACCTTTGAAGGCGGCTCGCTGACCTTCACCCTATACGAAACTTCTATACAGGGGATCATCGTGCGGGTAGCGATCGCAGAAGGAGAAAGCGCTGTCTATCTCGTTCTCCTTCAAGGATCAGCCGGTGATGTAGAAGTGCTGAACAGCACGGTATTCGAACCCGTGATGACCGCACTCACACCGCAGTAAGTCGCTTTTGTGGGACAGGGTTCGCCCTGTCCCTTTTTTTGAGTAAGCCGACTCGCCAAAATTGCAGTATCCTCTAGATATTCCTTCGTGTCGATCTAAAATCGCATCTCGTATTCTACGGTTAAAGGGCTGCAACGCATGGTGAGCAGTACGTCATCACAACCCGATCTCTCAGCGCTCAGCGCAGACGTGCGCGAATTAGGCGCTTTACTTGGCAAAGTGATCCGTGAGCAGCACGGCGAAGAAGCGCTGCTGCTGGTCGAAAAAGTCCGCAAAGATGCGAAAGACCGCCGCTCCGGTGACCAGCGCGCGGAAGATGCGCTCAAGGAAACGATTGACGCGCTCGATCTCGAATCGCGGCGCGTGTTGATCAAGGCATTCAGCAATTATTTCCAGTTGATCAACATTGCGGAAGATCAACAACGTATTCGTATCCTCCGTGAGCGCGAAGCCTCCGAGACGCTCACCGAAACACTCGACGCAGCAGTGAGAGCGCTCAGTGAAGCGGGCAAAACTGCCGCCGAAGTCCGCGCGCTCCTCGAAAAAACCCGCATCCGCTTGGTGATGACCGCTCACCCCAGCGAGGCGAAGCGCAAAGAAGTCTTGATCAAGCTGTTTCATCTGGCACAGTTGATGCACCGCCGCGATTCACCCCGTCTGCTCCCGCGTGAAAAGCGCGTGATCGATGCCAGCTTGAGCGAAGAAATTGAGGAATTGTGGCAGACACGCCCGACACGCTCCAACCGCCCTACGGTGATGGATGAAGTTGATTTCGGCGTGTACTTCATCACCTCGGCGATCATGGATGTGGTGATCAGCCTCTATGACGAGCTTCAAGCGGCGCTCGAACATTATTACCCCGGTGAGGATTGGTCAGATCTGCCGCCCGTGCTGGGATACTCCTCGTGGATCGGCGGCGACCGTGACGGCAATCCCAATGTCACCGCCGATGCAACGCTCGAAGCGATTACGGCGATGCGTGAAGCCGCTCGACAGGTGTATTTAGAAGAGATTCGCGGGCTGGCGGATCAACTCACCCACTCGATTGACGAAGTCGGCATCTCCCCCGATGTGATCGAACGGGTGGAACACGCCGTACACGAACAGCGCACCCCTGACGAGATGTACCGCGCCTACATGATGCTGATCTACGAAAAGCTGAAAGCCGATCAATATCGCGGCGGAGACGACCTGCTTGCGGATTTGATGGTTGCCGTCGAAAGTCTGCGCCAGAATCAAGGGCGGCACATCGTACGCGGTTCACTGGGGCGATTTATCCGCAAGGTGAAACTCTTTGGCTTGCATCTTGTCCCGCTCGATGTACGTGAGGATGCCCGCTTTCACCGCGAAGCCGTCGCAGAACTCATGCGCCATTACGGAATGTGCGATAACTTCTCCGACGTTTCAGAAGCCGAAAAAATGGCGCTGGTTTCGCACGAAATCGCCGGAATGCGTCCATTCTTCCCGATTGAGCCAAATTTTAGCGATACCACCAACCGCGTGATCGCCACATGGCGCATGATCGCCCGCGCCCATAAGCGTTATGGATCGGCATGCATCGACAGCGTGATCGCCAGCATGTCCACCGCGCCGAGCGATACCCTGATGATGCTGATGTTCGCCAAAGAAGTCGGCATCGCAAAATCGGTCGATCTCGTGCCATTGTTCGAGACGATCGACGATCTGCGCGCCGCCCCTGACGTGATGACCACGCTGTTTGAAAACCCAGCCTACCGCGCACACATCACGGATCGCGGCGATCGCCAGCAGATCATGCTCGGCTACAGCGATAGCAACAAAGACGGCGGTTATTTGTCGTCCAACTGGAATTTGTATGTCGCGCAGCAGGCGCTTTCGGATGTGTGTAAGCGTTATGGCGTCGATCTGGAATTGTTTCACGGACGCGGCGGCAGCATCGGACGCGGCGGCGGACCTGCCAACCGTGCGATTCTCTCGCAGCCGCCGGGGACGATGTGCGGCAAGATCAAGATGACCGAACAGGGCGAAGTGATCGCCTACCGTTACACCAATGTTGATATTGCGCGGCGGCATCTGCACCAAGTAGCGAACGCAGTTTTATTGGCGGAAGGATTGCCCGCTTCAAGCCCTGTTCCGCCGGAATGGTGGGCGGCACTGGAACAGCTTTCCGCGACCGGACAGCGCGCTTATCAAGCATTCGTCTACGAAACGCCGAACTTCCTCGAATATTGGCAGCAGGCAACACCGATCAATGAATTGGCGCGGATGCCAATCGGCAGCCGCCCCGCCAAGCGCACCAAAGGCGGCTTTGAATCCGTGCGCGCCATTCCGTGGATGTTCTCATGGATGCAGAGTCGGGCGATTATCCCCAGTTGGTTTGGGATTGGCGCGGCTTTTGAGGAATTTTGCACTGGCGCAGGCGATGGACTCGCGCTGCTGCGGACAATGTACCGCGAATGGTCATTCTTCCGCGCATTGGTCGAAAACTGCGAACTCGATTTAGCGAAAGCCGATATGGGAATCGCGGAGTTATACGCCTCACTCGTCCCTGATGCGGAACTGCGCGAGCGTATTTTTGGACGCATGCGCGCCGAACATGCGTTAGCACGTCAGCATGTTTGCACCATCATGGAGCAAAACGAACTGCTCGATCACGCGCCGATCATGAAGCGGTCGATTGAGCGGCGTAACCCGTATGTCGATCCGCTCAACTTTATTCAGGTGACGCTGCTGCGTGAATTACGGGCGCAAACCCCCGGCACAGCCGAATACGAACGCCTGTTAAATATCATGCTCACGACGATCAACGGAATCGCCGCCGGAATGAAAACAACGGGTTAAAGAATCAAGCCAAGGTAAAAGTCGAAAGTGAAAACGCTCACTACTTTTCGACTTTTACCTTTTACGATCTCTTCTGCCCTTAGAAACTCGTTTCCATATCGAGCCGCCCCATTTCTTTCGCACGGTGCAGCGAAAGGCGATACACGATATACGAGGCAATCGCCATAAACAACGCCATGCCCGTCAAGATCAGCAGCAGGGTTTCACTGGGGATCGCGCCCATTGCGTGAAAGGTAGGGGCGTTCGCGCCGAGGAGCGCCCGCCGTGAAAGCTCGATCCAGTAGGTGACAGGATAGAACATCCCGAACGGTTGCAGCGCCTCAGGCAGCACATCGAGCGGGAAAATCGCCCCCGCGAATAGATACAGCGCGGCGATTGTGCCTTCGCCCAAAAACCACAGGTTGCTTGCAAGCTGCATCGTGATCGCGCCGAGAATCACGCCGATCCCCTGCATGGCGATAATCCCGACGATGGACGCGAGAATCAGCAGTCCCCAGTTGATCGTATTCAGCGCGATCGGAAGCTGAAAGAACACCACCCCTACCAGCATAGTGATCACAAAACTGGTTAAGCCAATGCCGACACGCGCCACGCCGCGCCCGATCAAATACGAGTAATAGCTCATCGGCGCGGTGTGAAGCTGTTTCATCACGCGGTAGTGTTCGCGGTCATCGATCACCGCCCAACTGATCCCGCTCACCACACTGCTGACCACGATGTACAGCGCGTTGCCGATGAAAATGAACGCGAACAGCGGTTCTTGAGTCGCGCCGTTGGTGATCACGCTGTACATGATGACGAGTAAGAGCGCACTCGCCAGCGGACGCGCCACCGCGTAGATCGCAAACAGAAGCGGACGCGCCCAATTCGATTCGATCTGCCATCCAAGCCACGCGCCAATCACGAATGCGCGCAGCGCGGGATTAGCACGCACAAACGGCAGATCTCCTAAAGGTTTGACCAATGCCATCAGCCCCGCTCCTTGTTATTTCCGCCGTTCGATCAAGCGACCTTCGCGCCGCCCGATTTCTTCCAGCTTACGCAGCGAATAACGCGCCGCCGACAAGAAAATCACCGTCAACCCGATCAGCAGCAGCAGTTCGATCTCCGGCGCGAGAAATCCGATATCGGTCTGCGTCGTGAAGATCAACTGGCGGATGCCATCCAAGCCGAGCGTGAGCGGGAGTGCGCTCGCAATCGTCGCCACTGCTGCGCCGAGCGCCTTCACCGGAAAGTACATGCCGGATGTGAGATAGATCGGCTCTTGCAGCGCGTTCGAGAGATGCCATGCTTCGCGCCCTGCCGCCAGATAAACCGATGCCATCATCATGCCTAAACCGTACAAACCCGCCATCGTGAAGAAGAAGATCAAGAGCATCAGCGGCAGATTGCTTACCTGATACCCCACCTGAAACAGCAGCGATGCGATGATCAAAATGCTGAAACCGCGCACCGCCGCCATCACAAACCCGCCGATCGCCATCCCCAACAGGATCGACATCAGCGGCGCAGGGCTGATGATGTAAAGCTCTAAATTGCCGCCGTCTTTATCCCAGTAAAGCTGACTCGCCATGCTCCACAGAATATTGAGCCAAAATGCGGTCGCTACCCCGCCCATCACCGCGAACCCGATAAACTCTTGCGGCGCGCCGGTCGCTTTATAGACGAACACGAATCCGCAGGTTCCCAGCAGCGGCAGAATCGTCTCGGAAAGCAGCCAACCCATTTCGCGCTGGGTGCCGATCAAGCGCGGATAAGCACGCGCCCACATCGCCCGCCAGAACAGCGACGCGCCAACCGCTTTGTGTACCCGTTCTGCGCTACGCATCGCGCTCATTCTGAGGCTCCGTTCTCCTGTCCGTGTGTATCTTGATCCAACCGCCGCCCGACAAGGTTGATAAACACGTCTTCGAGCGTCGGCTCATGCTTTTCGAGCGCGATCAAGCTGGAGCCGCGTCCGCCGAGATGCGTCAGCACGGCAGGCAGTACGTTTTCATCCTGCAAAGTTAAGTTGATCTCGCTGAACTCCGCATGATCGCGTACCGCGACCGTCTGAACGCCGGGAACATCTTCGATTCGCCCGTTGTCTTGCGGCTTCTTGCCAATCGGCTGAACTTTCAGGTTAAAAATCGCATTCTGCTGAAGCCCATGTTTGAGATTCGTCGGGGTGTCGTCTTTCAACACCTGCCCTTTGTCGATGATTGCCAAACGGTCGCACAATTCATCGGCTTCCGCCATGTAATGCGTCGTCAACAAAAGCGTGCGATCCGGGTGATCCTGCATCCACTGTTTGACAAACGTACGCACATCACGCGCGGCGGTCACGTCAAGCCCAAGGGTCGGCTCATCAAGAAATACCACATTCGGATCAGTTAAGAATCCGCGCACGAAGTTCATCTTTTGGCGCAGTCCGGTGGAAAGATCGCTGATCTTGGCGCGGGCACGATCAGAGATGCCGAGAATTTCCAGCATTTCCGCGATGCGCCGCTTGGCGACGGCATTATCTAACCCGTAGAAGCGCGCAAACATCCACAAATTTTCTTCAACCGTGAGCAGCCCAAAGCCGCTGGTTTCGCCGCCGCTCACCATGCTGATCTGCCGTCGAACATCTTGGGATTGTGTCGCGACGTTCAGACCATCGACAAATGCTGTTCCGCTGGTGGGCAAAAGAAGCGTACACAGGATTTTGATCAGTGTCGTCTTACCCGCGCCGTTAGGTCCGAGCAGCCCAAACAACTGACCGCGCGGCACTTCCAGAGTGACATCTTTGAGCGCGATCAGTTCTTTTTGATCGCCCTTCTTTTTCGGTCCGCGTATCTTGTAAATGCGTCCGAGGTTTTCAGTCTTGATCGCCGGAGCACTATCCACACTGCATCTCCTGAGCAAATGATTCGAGATAACTATAGCACGAGTTAAGCTTTTGTGAACCCTCCTAAACCTCTGAGTCGGCATCAATAACATAAACGTTTGCTACATAAACCGAACCTCTGCTGTGTGAGTATGCTATTCAATGTATATCCGCGCAGAATCGTGAGCGGTTCAAAATTGATGGGAGACAAAAAGGCGTGATACAGGTGCGATGGTTTTTACTGGTACTCCTGCTCTCTCCGGTGATCGGGTGGGCGGCTCCGGGTCCAACCGTGGGAACAAATGGAATTGGGGATGAGTTTTACCCGCTTTTTGGCAATGGCGGCTACGATGTGCAGCATTACGACATCACGCTGAACACAACGCTGGAAAGCAGCGACATCAGCGCGGTTGTGCAGATCGATGCGATCGCGTCACAGCCGCTTTCACAGTTCAACCTCGATTTTCGCGGATTTGAGATTGAAAGTCTCATGGTGAACGGTGAAGCTGCCGAATACACCCGCGCCGACCGTGAATTGACGATCATTCCAGCGTCCGCACTGGAAGAAGGCGATTCGTTTACGGTCAGCATCACTTATGCCGGGCGTCCGCATGGCACATCCGGATCGGTGCAGTGGTCAGATGGCTGGAATTACCGCCGTGACCGCGTGATCGTCGCCAGCGAACCGGGCGGAAGTTCAAGCTGGTATCCGGTCAACGATCACCCGCTCGATAAAGCCACCTATGATTTCACCGTCACCGTCCCAGAGCCGTATGTCGCCGTCGCCAACGGTGAGCTTGTTTCCACCAGCGAACAGGACGGCATGATCACATATGAATGGGCGATGCGTCAGCCAATGGCGAGCTATCTCACATCGATGCAGATTGATGAACTGGTCTTAAGCACACAAGGATCAGAGGGAGATCCGCGCATCCGGAATTATTTCCCGGTTGGCACAGAGAACGAAGCCGCCGAGATCTTCCAGTATCAAGACGAAATGCTCGCGTATTTTGAAACTGTGTTCGGCGAATACCCATTCGATCACTACGGTTCAGTGATCGTGAATGTCGGGCTGGGTTTCGCGCTGGAAACGCAGACGATCTCGTTGTTTGGCGTGAATATCCTTGAAGACCCGGATAACAACACCCAGTTGACAATCGCGCACGAAATGTCGCATCAGTGGTTTGGCAACAGCGTATCCCTCAGCCAGTGGAGCGAAATCTGGCTCAACGAAGGCTTTGCGACCTATGCCTCATGGCTCTGGTACGATCAGATGGAGGCAGGACGCGGCATCGATTATGTGGTGAGTGAAACATATAACTGGATCAGCGGACGCGAAGGGCTGAATCAAGGGTATTCCGAGGGGACAGTACGCGATTTCGCGGCGATCTTCGTGCCGCCGATGGAAGCACCGGCGAACGATCTATTCAACGGGGGTGTTTATAATCGCGGCGGGCTGACGCTCCACGCACTCCGGCTCGAAATTGGCGATGATGCCTTTTTTGAAACCCTGCTCGAATACGCGACACAATACCAGCACAGCAACGCGACGACGGAAGGATTTATCGCCCTTGCTGAAGAAAACAGCGGTCAAGATTTAGCCGCCTTCTTTGACGCATGGCTGCACGACCCGATCATTCCGCCGATTCCGCAGATGGACTTAATCAGCCCATTTAGCGAATAACAGCAAACCGCAGAGAGCGCAGGGAAAAATCCCCTACCCTCTGCGGTTCAAGTTCTGCTTTTACGCGTCGTTGACCACGGTGAAGATCATCGGGCGGCGGCGCGTTTCGTTGTAGAACATCCTGCCGAGCGCCTCCTGAAGCCGTTCGCGCCGTTTACCGTTGCGCGACTGCCGCAGTTGGATCAGCGTATCGTTGATCGTCGCCTTCATCTGCTCGACCAGTTGATCGTTATCGCGCAGATAAACAAAGCCGCGTGTTGTAATCTCCGGATCGCCGACGAGTTTACCGTGACTATCCAGCGCCAGAACGACCAGCACAAATCCATCGCGTGAAAGCATTTCGCGGTCACGCAGTACCGATTTGCCAATATCGCCGACGCCGCTGCCATCCACAAATACATAGCTGCCGGGGACGCGCTCATTCACACGTACGCCGCCGCGATCCGCCGCTACGACATAGCCGTTTTCGACGACGACGATTTTTTCCTGTGGAATGCCTAAATTACGTGCCAGCCGCGCATGAGATTTTAATTGGCGTAGTTCACCGTGAATCGGCATGAAATACTGCGGCTTGACCAAGCTGATCAAAAGCTTCATTTCTTCTTGTGACGCATGTCCGGAAACATGAACCTTCGCAATCGGGTCATACAGCACATCCGCGCCACGCTGGAATAAGCGGTTGATCGTGCGGCTGACCGTTTCCTCGTTACCGGGGATCGTGTGCGCGCTGATGATAATCGTATCGCCTTGCATCACATCCAAACTGCGATGCTGACCATGCGCGAGACGGCTCAAGACGGATGACGGTTCACCCTGTGAGCCTGTCGCCATAATCACCAATTGGTGCGGCTGAACGCTGTTGATCCGGCTGAGATCAACCAGTGTTGAATCAGGGATGTTCAGCAGTCCCATCGCGCGGGCAATCTTGACGTTTTCCGTCATGCTGTGCCCCGCGATTGCCATCTTGCGGTTATAACGTTCCGCAAAGCGCGCCACCTGCTGAATACGCGAGATATGGCTTGCAAACGTCGCGACGATGATACGCCCCGTCGCTTTCGCAAAAATCTGATCAAACGCTTCTGTGATCACACTTTCGGAAGGTGTCCAACCGGGTGTCTCGGCGTTCGTGCTGTCCGCCATCAACATCAGCACACCGCGGCTGCTGAACTCCGCCAGTTTGGCGTAATCCGGCTTTTTGCCATCAATCGGCGTGTTATCGAATTTATAGTCGCCGCTGTGGACAACCAATCCAAACGGCGTGTTGATCCCGAACCCCACACAATCCGGGATGCTGTGGCACATGTGGAAGCTCTCGACCTTGAACGGTCCTACCTTGAGCGTATCGCCCGGTTTGAACACATTGATCGTCGTTTGGTCAAAGACCTTGCCTTCGCGGAGTTTCGCTTCGAGGATTGCCGCCGTCAGCGGGGTGGCATAGATCGGAACGCCTTTGAAGGCTTCGACGACATGCGCGACCGCCCCGGTATGGTCTTCATGACCATGTGTGAACAGGATGCCGTGAATGGTGAGGTCGGTACGTTCTTTTAGGTAGCGGAAATCCGGGATGATGTAATCCACCCCGAGCATGTCATTGGCGGGGAACATGATCCCGGTATCGACGATGATCGCGTCTTTTCCAAGCTCGAACACCGTCATGTTTTTTCCGACTTCGCCGCAGCCTCCTAGAGGGACGACCCGCAGTTGTTGTTTGGACATAGGCTCAACTGCACCCCCGTTCCGCGAGATTGCGGAAGAACAGGGGCGCTATCCTTTCTCATATATCTAAATGTTCTTTATGCTAAAATAAATCTATGACACTTCCTAATTGTGACGATTATAACACACCTCGTTAAGTGCGCTTAAGCTCAACTGCCCATAAAGTCAGCCACAAATCTTGTCGCTTATGCCCATCCATCAAATTGATGAATAGCATCGATCACGCGCTCTTGATCTGCGCTGGAAAGGTCATAATAAAACGGAAGCCGTACCAGTCGATCGCTCACATCTTCGGTGACCGGACAATCGCCTTCCCTGCCGCCAAACTGTCTGCCCATATCCGAAAGGTGCAGCGGCAGATAGTGAAATACGCTCAAAATCCCCTGTGCCTTCAAATAGGCGATAAAACGGGTGCGCTCGTCAAGCGATGGCAGCAGCATATAGTACATGTGATACGCCTGATCGCAATCCGCCGGAACGATTGGTGTACGAACGTTGTGCTCAGCCGCCCACCCCATCAGCGATGCGTGATACATTTCCCAGATGTGCTGACGCCGCGCTTGAATAACCTCGCGCATCTCAAATTGAGCATACAAGTATGCAGCCAGCGCATCCGAGGGTAAGAAGCTCGATCCTAAATCCACCCAGGTGTATTTATCGACCATCCCCCGGAAAAACCGGCTCCGGTTCGTGCCTTTTTCCCGGATAATTTCCGCCCGCTCGATCATCGCCGGGTCGTCGATCAAGAGCGCGCCGCCTTCACCACAGGTGAAGTTTTTCGTTTCATGAAAGCTCTGGGTCGCCATCACACCGAATGTGCCGAGCCAGCGCCCTTTGTATTTGCCGAAAAGCCCGTGCGCGTTGTCCTCAACCACCGGGATACCATGCCGCCCCGCAATCGCCATGATCGCGTCCATTTCGCAGCCAACCCCGGCGTAATGCACCACGACGATCGCTTTTGTGCGTTCGCTGATCAAACCCTCAAGCAGACGCTCATCAAGGTTAAGGGTGTCCGGTCGCACATCACAGAATACAGGTTTCGCGCCGCGCAAAACAAACGCGTTCACCGTTGAAACAAACGTGAACGATGGAACGATTACTTCATCGCCGGGCTGAAAGTTCAGAATCAGTGCCGACATTTCGAGCGCGTGCGTGCAGTTGGTCGTTAAGAGCGCTTTCGGCACATCAAGCGCATTTTCAAGAAACTGATGGCATTTTTTCGAATACGCGCCATCACCGCTGATGTGACCGGAGCGAACAGCCTCGGCAATATAATCAATCTCGCCGCCCACCAGCGCAGGTTTATTAAACGGGATCTTCGCCGGCGCAGGCGCGGAGATAGGTTCGTTGGTGTTGGTCATCTACCGGTTGTCGTCCTAGCATCCTCAGGTGAATAGCAGCGACAGCATGAAAGAAAGATTTGCGGATGCGGTGTATGAGATTCACATTCACGTTAATGATACCATAGTTGATGGCGGCAGAAACATCACCGCGCACAGAATGGAGGATGTTCGTTTGAATATGCCGCTTATTCGACAGCCTTTTCCGCCGTTTCGGTGCGTATCACTTCGCGGACCGTGTATGTCGGTCGATCCATCGTGCGAAAATGAACCCGCGCCAAGTATTCCCCGATAATGCCGAGTGCGAACAACTGTGCCCCGGCAAAGATCGCCACCGTTGATGCCAGAAACGCGAATCCCGGCACAATCGTCCCGTTGATGAGCGCATTGATCAGAACGTACAGCAAGATTAGCGCGCCAAATCCGGCGAATACGAACCCCAACAGGCTGGCAATCTGAAGCGGCACGACGCTGAACCCGGTGATCATGTTCAGCGCGTGCGTAATGAGCTTCCGAAATGTATACGTCGATTTGCCGAACTTGCGCTGATCGTGCCGCACGGTCACAGCCGCGAAACGGGTCGTCCCCCACGTCAGCAGCACATCAATGTTGACATACGAACTGCTGTACTGTGCGAACGCCTCACGGATGCGCGTCCGAAAAAGGCGGAAAGCGCTCGCCTTCCGCGCGGTTTCGACTCCCATACTGCTTTGCAGCGCCCATTTTGTGATCTGCGAGGCGAGATCACGAAATAATCCGTGCTGCTCATGTTCGGGTGCACCGTAGACCACATCGACCCGCTCTGTGAGTTTTTCCAGCAGCTTAACAATCTCGGACGGTGGATGCTGAAGATCATCATCCATCGTCACGATCAGGTCATAACGCGCGCTGCGGATTCCGCTCAACAACGCGTTATGCTGACCATAATTTCGCATCATGTGAATACCGACGATCCACGTATGCGCCGCCGCCAAATCAACGATCACATCCCAACTGTTATCCGGGCTGCCATCGCATACGAGGATCAATTCGTAATGCGCGGCGATCGTCGGCAAAACGCGCGCCAGTTCAGCGGCAAGTTCCGGCAAACTTTCTTGACTGCGATAAACCGGAACGACAACGGACAGCGAATCGACCAGACTCACAAAATCACTCCATCTGTGCTTACGATAAACAACAGCGCGCCGGTTTTATTTAGCCCAGATAGCGCACACGCATCGCCTCATGGACGCGGTTCACCACCTGAAGCACAATATCCGGCTGATGCGCGCCTAATACGCCGCCCGCCTCTAAGAACGCATCGCGGAGAATACGCCCCCAGTTGCCGGTGCTTCTCAGTTTGGGATCGGTGATATATTCCTCGATTGTCAGCGCGGCGCGTCCGCTCAAAGGCTCAAGCATCCGCGATAAACTCGTATAAACCTCGTCAATATCACGCGGCGCAACTTCCGAGACATCCACCAGCGCGCGATGCATATAACGACGTTTCTTCTCGTAAAACTCCGAAAGCGTCATCGTCGTTCCTGCCGCTGTCTTGAGCACAAGGTCGGTTCCAACCCGGTCGCTCTCGTCCTGCTGGCTGATGAACGTCACTTCATCGAGCGGACCCATGATTTCCCACAGCGCTTTATCGCTCATCATCGCGTCAAGATCGATGCCATGCTTGCGGAAATACTGCTCGATCACCGCATGACTAAATTCAAAATCGGTCAGCACCGCCGCCATACGCGACGCGCTGATATTCGCGGGCATTCCCGTGCTTTCAACCGTACAAACACGGCGCATCGTCTGCAAGTCCGGTCGCACACGCCCGATCGGGTTGTGCATTACCGAGATCGGAATCCCCAACCCCTCATCATAAAGCATGGCACGTCCAACCGAATTTGCCCGTTCGCGGCGGAGTAAATCGGCATACCGCTCTAGCCCATTTTCGGAAAGGTGCGGACTCAGCGGCACTTGGAGATAACGACCGGTCACCGTTGCGCCGCGCAGATATTCGCGGGTACAGAGCAGTTCAGGATCGCATGTGCCGTTGACGAACGGACCGCCCTTTAACACAGCAGAATTGGCGATCGCCGTTGCGCTGTGCAGGATGGTGTAGAACGTGAGCATACTCAGCGCTTCACTGCGCCCCGCCACATCAATATGAATATGGCAGCCTTGATTGCGGAACAGATTGACGTAATGCGCGTCTTGCGGGATGTGATAACGGTCGCGGCGTTCGACAAGCCGATCCTTATATTCCGGGAACAGGTCATTCACTTCCAACATCAGATCGACCGCGGTTTGCACCTTCGGATGATCCGTCATGCGGAAATCGCTCTCGGTCGGATACGACGACATGATCGCGGTGATAAACCCGGTATCCTGACTCGCGGCGGCAAGCGCGGAGAACATCCCGTTGAGCGCGGCGCGGGTTTTCGCGTAGCCGAGGCTCGGTGCGATATGTGCCTCGACCTGATACTGGCACGCTTCACGATCCAAGCGGGGATAAATGCCGATTCGGCTGGCATGGACATGATACTGCTGGATGTAGCGCTGAATGTCATCCTCAGACGGCGATGATCCGTCTTCGTGGACAATACCAAGTTCCAGCTCCGCGCCGATCACACGGATACGCGTGAGCGGGTCTTCTGTTTCTTCAATATTCGTGTGGTTCACGCTCGGATTCAGGTTGTAAGGGACAACGCTTTCCGTCAGCGTATGACCGCCCCGGTAGCGGTTGGTGACCACGCTGCCCATCAAGTACAACCGTCCGTTGTGTTGTGCCAGAATGACATTACTTTGATCGAGATTAGACGGATCATCCGTTGTTGTCAGCGGCACACCAGCAGCATCGGATAACATTTCGAGTGGGAGCGCACCCTCATGATGTTCATTGACGAGCGACTCCAGCGCTTTATTAAACTGGCGCTTCTGGCGTTCAATTTCTGACCAGGGTACGTCAGCACCGTAGGCAAGTAGAGTTTGGTTGGATGGGAGAGACATACAGCGATTCCTTAACGTTCAGCTTCTGGAGGCGCGACGCATTCGCACAACATGGCTGATATTGTGCAAGAATCGCGGCATTCCTACAAGTAGCGGGCATAACTGGCAATCGACCCGTTTTATGATTATAGTAATCAGTGTGTTCTCTCCGCTTTTACCGGATGGAGTGTAAGCGACGCGATGACTACGCTCTGGGCGTTACCCACAATTGAGATTACAGAGTTAACGGGCGTGCGGGAATCGCGCCCGGCTGCCGTTCTGACGGGCGAACGGTCATGGGGAGCGGTTAGCCCGCTTCTTGACCTACCGATCGTCGTACAGGCAGAACCTAACCGGGTAGATATCGACTATATGGAAGAACTCTCAGCGGGACTGCCGTCTCAAGCTGAGGTTGTCTACGCCGTCGGCGGCGGGCTGGTTGCGGATGTCGCCAAATATGTTGGACATGCGCGCCGTATCCCCGTCGTGCTGATCCCGACCGCGCTCAGTGTTGACGGATTTTTCACGCCGATTGTTGCCGCGCGTTCAGCAGGTTCGGTGCATTACGTAGAAACCGGACCCGCGTCGAAGGTGATCATCGATTGGGGCGTGATCCGCAATGCGCCGCTCAATGTGCGCGGTGCGGCGATTGTCGAACTCTTGACGATCACCACTGGACTGTTGGATTGGCGTTATGCCGCCGAACGGAATCAGAATCCGAAATCTGAGGCATATCAAACTTGGGTAGCCGAGATCATGGCGAGCATCGCCCGTCAAGCGTTCAAGATTGCCGAACGTGTCGGACGCGGCGAAGTCGAAGCGCTCCGCGCCCTGCTCGATCTCGTCTGCTTGGAAGTGCGTATCACCAGCCAGATCGGTCACACGCGCCCGCAAGAAGGCAGCGAACAGTTCTTCGCCTATGCTTACGAATCGCGCCGCGCCCGCGCCAAGCCGATTCCGTATGCGGATATGGTTGGACCCGGTATCCTGATCGGGACGGCATTCCACGGGCAGAACGTCGCCTCAATTCGCAGCACGATGGAAGCAGCAGGCGTACGCCTTAATGCGCTCCCTTCGGACGAAATCCGCGACACGATCAAGATTCTGCCGGATTATGTGAAGAAGCATAAGCTGCCGTACAGCATCCTGAACGAAACCGACTTGACCACCGAACGCGTGAGCGAAATCATGCGCGTCACGGGCTTGGCATAGTTTCTAGGTCAGGCATAGAACCTCTGAACCGCCGGGGCGCAGAGAAGAGATTTTACTCTGCGCTCTTTCTGTTCCCGGCGGTTTTATAATCTACTTTGGGACAGTTTTTCGCTGCTATCCACCCCTCACCAAACGGTTGAGCAAATCGAACCAGAACGGCGCGCCCTGCACGATGGCGATCGTCGTGATCAGCAAGCCCAGGATCTTGACGAAAAGGGCGCTG
>CALBRY010000159.1 GCA_937927665.1 uncultured Chloroflexota bacterium | reverse complement strand
CAGCTCGAACGCTACGAAGAAGCGCTCGAAGCCTATGATCAAGCGGCGCGGCTTGGTCGCGGTGATGTGTGGCATTACTACAATCAAGGGAATGTCCTCGCGCTGCTCGGCAGATACGAAGAAGCGCTCCCCCTGCTCCGCAACGCTGTTGAACTCAACCCGCCGCATGCGCGCAGTTGGGCGCGGCTCGGTAATGTGCTGCGGAATCTCGGCAATTACGACGAAGCGATTGATGCCTATCGTCACGCGGTCGAAGCCGAAGCGACTTATGCGTGGGCGTGGAATGAACTTGGCATGGCGTATGAGGCGCTCGGCAGAATTGAAGAAGCGCTGGATGCCTATCGTCACGCTGCTGACAGCGATTCGAGCGATCCGTTTTATCTGTATCAACAGGTCGATCTGCTGACCGGAAAATCGGATCACGCGGCAGCGCTGAACATCCTCGAAACCGCGCTCAAGCGGGATGCGCGCAATTCGCGCACGTGGGCGAAACACGGGCAAGTTTTGCGGCGGCTCAACCGCTTGCAGGATGCGCTGCGAAGTTATGCCAAAGCGATTGAGCTTGATCCACAAAATGCGTGGGCGTGGAATGGGCGCGGGCTGGTCTTATCAGCATTGAACCAGCACGAAGACGCGCTAACAGCATTCCGCAAAGCATCAACACTTGATCCGCGTGATGCGTGGTATTGGTATAACCAAGGGGATGAACTCGTCGCCTTGAACCGTTTCCGCGAAGCCCTCGAAATACTTGAGCAGGCAATCAAACATAATCCGGCGCACGCCGAAAGTTGGGCGAAACGGGGTCAGGCGCTCCGCCGTTTGAACCGTCCGCAAGATGCGCTCGCGGCTTACGATCGGGCATTGGCGATCAACCCGCGCTATGCTTGGGCGTGGAATGGACGCGGATTGACGCTCGAAGCATTGGGGCGGCGCGAAGAAGCAATCGCCAGCTATGAGCAAGCGCTCGAAGAAGACAGTCGCGTGATCTGGTATTACACCAATCAGGTGGATCTGCTGCTCGAAATGCGGCGCGAGACGCAAGCGCTGGCGGTGGTTGATCGTGCGCTCATGGTGTTGCCCGATAATGCGATCGCGTGGTCACGCAAAGGTCAAGTTTTACGCCGTCTGCGTGATTTTGAAAACGCGCTCGACGCTTATCAAGCGGCGCTGGAACGTGATCCTCAATACGGTTGGGCGTGGAATGGTAAAGGGCTGGCATACGCGGCGCTTTCCCGCTGGGATGAAGCACGCGCCTGTTATGAAAGCGCGGTCACGTTCAACCCGAATGATGCATGGTTCTGGCACAATGTCGGTGAAGCGTGCATGAATCTGGACGACTGCCCCAGCGCGGTGATCGCCTTCGAACGGGCGCTCACTATCGATCCGGGACATCAAGCATCACGTAACAAACTGATGCAAGCCCGCGCATGTGTGGAGCTGCGCGACAAATTTATCCAATAACCAACGCGGAACAGGCTGACGAGAAGCCATGACGACGAAAGAGATTTCGATCACTTTTATGAGTGGTCCACTTGACGGCAAAACCATGCGCTTCGAGCAACCCGACATCGGCGATGAGTTGATCTTGCACATCGGTCGGCGCGAGGGCTGCGATATTCACATGCCATTTGATAATCAGGTTTCGCGGCTGCATGCCCGCGTTGGCTGCAAATCCATGTCGGTGACGGCGACGGACAGTGTTGCCGAACCGTTTATCCTCTCATTTTGGCTGGAAGACCTCGACAGCCGCAACGGAACTTTCATCGAGCGAGAACGTTCACCGATCAAGGAACGTGTGAGCCTTCGCCCCGGCAGTCTATTCCGCATCGGGCGTACATGGATGCGCCTTGATGAGCCGATGTCGCTGTAAACATTTTTACTCACTGGAGCTTTTTTCATGACACAGCCGCAAACGGGTCAATTCATCAGTAAAAACGGATTCACCATTCACACAGCGTCATGGCGCACGGTTGAGCCGCCAAAAGGCGCAATTTTTCTGGTACACGGCTATGGAGAGCATCACGGGCGCTATGCTCATGTGATCGAGGCATTTGTCAAAGCGGGTTATGCTGTCTATGCGATTGATCATCGCGGGCATGGGCGCAGCGAAGGCGATCGCGCTTATGTCGTCTCGATCGATGAACTCGTCGCGGATTTGCGCCAATATTTCGAAGCATGCAAAAAAGAACTTGCGGGTCAAAAAGTGTTTATGTACGGTCACAGCATGGGATCGCTCGTCAGCTTGTTGTTTGCGATCCGCTACCAAGATGACCTGAACGGCTTGATCCTCAGTGGACTGCCGCTCAACGCCAACGAATCCGTATCCCCGATGCTGATCACCACCGCAAACCTGCTTGATAAAATCGTTCCTAAAATGCCGCTTGCCGAAACAACCCCCGCCAATGAACTTGCCGCTGATCAAAGTGTCGCGGCGGCGTTCGCTGCCGATCCGCTGAACTGGAAAGGCAAAATGCGCGTGCGTACTGGCGTCAGCATCGCCAACGGCGTGAATTCGGCGCGGGCACAGATCGGGGCGCTGCGGTTGCCGGTGCTATTTTTGCACGGCGCAGATGACAAGATTTGCCCGCCGGGCGGCAGTCAATTCGCGCTCGATAATGTCTCCAGCCCGGACAAACAGCGGATCGTGTATCCCGGCTTGCGGCATGAGATTCATAACGAAAAAATCTGGACGACCGTCATGCAGGATATGTTTGCATGGTTGAATGGTCACTGAGAATAGAACTCATCTCGCGTTAAGTTGCTCTCAATTGAAGAACTCGCTACAATGCGGGACGTACTACAAAAGACCTGAAGAATTACACTGTTCTTTCATCACTTAAGGTACGTCCCTATATGAGCGATTCGCCTTCAGATATAAAGCTGCAAGTGCAGAAGATCTCTCTGCGATTCGGCGGCATTCGCGCTCTCAATAGTGTCTCGTTTCAGGTCAAACGCGGCGAGATCTTCGCTGTTATTGGTCCCAACGGGGCAGGTAAAACCAGTCTAATCAACAGCATTAACGGGTTTTACCATCCTCAAGAAGGCGCGATCATCTTTGATGGGCGGGATATCACCCAACTTCCCGCTTTTCGCCGCGCCAAGCTCGGCATTTCGCGCACCTTCCAGAACATCGCCCTCTACACCAACATGACAACGCTCGATAACCTGATGGCAGCACGGCACATCCATATGAAAACCAATATGGTCACCGGGGCGCTGTTCGTTGGACCGGCAAAGCGTGAGGAGATCGAACACCGCCGGAAAGTTGAAGAAATTATCGACTTTTTGGAGATGGAAGGGATTCGCAAGACGATCGTCGGCAACCTGAGCTACGGCTTACGCAAGCGTGTTGAATTGGGGCGCGCGCTGGCGCTCGAGCCTACCCTGCTCCTACTCGATGAGCCGATGGCGGGCATGAATGTTGAAGAAAAAGAAGATATGGCGCGCTTCATTCTCGATATTCACGAACGACAGGGCATGACGATCGTATTGATCGAACACGACATGGGGCTGGTGATGGATATTTCGCACCACGTCGTCGCGCTCGATTTCGGGACGAAAATCGCGGAAGGCACACCCGACGAAATCAAGCAGGATGAGCGCGTAGTCAAAGCATATCTGGGTCAAGAGGTGTAATGGCGATGGCAGCGCAACAGGCAAGTAAAGAAAATCGGGCTGAATCGCGTGTTTTGCGTTCAAAAGAGCAGATCGAACTCCAACCGCTCCCCCCGGACATGGATACGCTGCCGAAGCATTTTGTCGCCCGCGCCAAAGAGTTCGGCGCGAACAAGATCGCAATGCGAAAAAAGCGTTTCGGTATCTGGCAGGAATTCACATGGGCGGATTCGTACCGCGTGGTGCGTAATCTCGCGCTGGCACTCTCCGAAATCGGTCTTAAGCGCGGCGATAAAGTCTCGATCATTGGTGAAAATGATCCCGAATTTTATTGGGCAGAGATGGCAGCCTGGGCGGTGGGCGGCATCACCACCGCGATTTTTACCGATGCGAATATTCAAGAACTCGCCTACGTTATCGAAAACAGCGATTCGGTTTATCTATTCGCGCATGATCAAGAGCAGTGTGATAAAGCGCTGACGATCCGCGAAAAAGTCCCGAATCTGCGCGGCGCGATCTATTGGGACGACAAGGGGATGTGGCTCTACAGCGATCCTTGGCTGTCCTCATTTGAAGCGTTGGTCGAACGCGGCGAAACATTGGCGAAAGACCAGCCCAACACGTTTGAAGCCATGGTCGCGGAGGGCAAAGCATCGGATACCGCGCTATTTAGCTACACCAGCGGTACAACCAGTCTCCCCAAAGGTGCGATGATCACGCACAGCAATTTGATTTACGGCAACCGCCATGTGATCAATATTGCGCCGACTTACCCAACCGATGAATATGTGTCGTTCAGTCCGCTGGCATGGATCACCGAGCAGAGTCTCGGCTTGACGGGTCATCTAGTGAGCGGAGTCACGGTCAATTTTCCGGAAAGTCAAGCGACGGTGCAAAACGACATCCGCGAAGTAGCGCCGAGCAGTCTGTTATTTCCCAGTCGTATCTGGGAGGGACTCGCCAGCACAACGCAGATGCGGATCAGCGACAGCACATGGATCAACCGGATGATGTACCGGACATTCCTACCAATCGCCTATCAAGTGATCGATCATGAAGATGCAGGTAGAGGCGTTCCGATTCATCTGCGCGTGCTGCGCGGCTTGGGCGAACGGCTCGTGTTCGCGCCGCTGCGGAATATGATCGGCATGACGCGGCTTCGCAACGCTTACACCTCCGGTTCGACGCTCAGCCCGGATCAACTGCGCTTCTTCCGCGCTGTTGGCGTCCAGTTGAAAAATCTTTACGGTTCAACCGAATGTCAGGCGCACACGCTCCACTATGAAGGCAATATCAAGTTGGAAACGGTCGGCGTACCTGCCCCCGGCGTCGAAATCCGCATTGCGGAAGACGGCGAATTGTGGATTCGCAGCCGCGCTGTTTTTTCAGGCTATTACAAAGACCCGGAAAAAACCGCCACAGCGCTGGATCAAGACGGTTGGTTTCATACGGGTGATGCGGGTTACGCCGATGATGACGGACACCTCATTTATCTCGACCGCGTGAGCGACATGATCGAGTTGGCGAACGGCGAACGCTTCAGCCCGCAGTACATCGAAGGGCGGCTCAAATTCAGCCCGTTTGTCCAAGATGTGATGGCGGTCGGCAGCAGCGAAACGCATTTCGTCACCGCGATTGTGAATATTGATTTTGACAATGTAGCACGCTGGGCGGAAAAGAGCCGGATTAGCTTTACAACGTTTGTCGATCTTTCGCAGAAGCAGGAAACATACGATCTGATCAAGCGCGAAGTCGAGCGCGTGAACAATACGCTCCCACCAGCGGCGCGCATCCGTAAATTCGTCATCCTCCATAAAGCATTTGACGCGGACGAAAACGAACTCACACGCACGCGCAAGCTCCGCCGCCGCACGCTCGAAGTCAAATACAAGCAGATGCTCGACGCGATGTACCACAATTTGAATCAGGTCGTCGTCAGCGCCGAAGTCAAATACCGCGATGGGCGCACAGGGACGGTCGAAACATCCGTCCGCGTGTGTGAGCTTTAACACGGGATAAGCTGCGTTTTCTGTGCCCTTTGAAAGGCTTTTTTGTGACTAAAGTTTTACGGGACAATCAAAAACTGTTCACATGGCTGATCTGGGGATTGGTCATTGTGGGTGCGCTCCTCTGGTTCGGTCCGATCATCGGCGCACAGCGGAGTTATCGACTGGTGCAGAGTACGATCACCGGTGTGCTGGTCGGCGGCGTATACGCCCTGATCGCACTCGGTATCGTGGTGATCAACAAAGCGAGCGGTGTTTTTAACTTCGCGCACGGCTGGATGATGTTGGCAGGCGGTTTGATCTTCTACAGCTTTTTCTCCGCTGTGCCGATTTCCCCGGTTGCGGCGGGTGCGCTCTCGTTCTTTACGGTGATCATGGCACTGACAACAAACGGTTGGCGCGCACTGCGCGAACCGCGCACCCTGTTGATCGCCATCGGCGCTTCTGTCGTCCTCACGGTTGTGCTGTCGATTCTACCGACCGGTTGGGAGATGATCCGCGCCATTATCGGGGCGGGATTGGGTGCGGTTTTGGTCGGCTTGGTCGCGGAACGTTTCGCTATTCGCC
The DNA here is from genome assembly GCA_937927665.1 of uncultured Chloroflexota bacterium. Taxonomy (GTDB): domain Bacteria; phylum Chloroflexota; class Anaerolineae; order Aggregatilineales; family Phototrophicaceae; genus Flexifilum. Next base: position 6,863 of record CALBRY010000159.1, on the reverse strand, counting down.
CGCTGATTGGTCAGCCATTGTTTGCGATGGTCTTGATGACGCTGGCACTCAGCGAACTTTTGCACGGCTTCACCCAATTGATCTGGGGCAGCGTCGAGCTACCGCTGAGTTTATTCGCCGGATTGAGTCAGATCGGTATTCCGTCGCCAATCCGCATCACCGATGTACTCGATGGACCGCTCATCATCCGCACTGAGCTTCTGGTCGCGTTCGCACTGTCGATTGCGGCATTCGGTGCGTTTGTCGCGTTCTTCCGCTTTACCAGCGTCGGGTTAGCGATGCGCGCCACTGCCGAAAATCAAAAGCTCGGTCAGGCGGTAGGTTTGCGCGTGCGGGCTATTCTTGCCGTCGCATGGGCGATTGCATCCTTGCTCGGCGGCGTGGCGGGCATTCTTCAAGGCGCGGCGACGAGCCTTTCGCTGAATATGCCGCTGCTTGCGCTCCGCGCGTTCCCTGCCGTGCTTCTTGGCGGACTTGAATCGATTCCCGGCGCGCTGATCGGCGGATTGGCGATCGGTTTGGTGCAGGAATGGGCAAATCTGCTGTTCCCCGGTTCGCAAGCGGGAACGGAACTCGCGCCTTATGTCGTGCTGATGATCGTGCTCGTCATCCGCCCAGATGGACTGTTTGGTCAGAAACGTATTGAACGCATTTGATCCTATCGTGCCGCACGTCAAAGGAATGATGATGCTTCGACTGCTGCTCAGACTTGTGCTGATGACCGTGCCGCTTATGATCACAACTTCCATCACAGCACAAGACTCGGGGCGTGTGATATCCATCACAGCCTCGGTGACTGCCCGTGTTGCCATCTCACCGGATGCACATACTGCCGTCGTCTACGAAACCGGCATCGCCCAAGAGTCGATCGTCACTGATCCAGCCGATGTCGCCATGCAGGTGATCGATCTTGACGGTGGCAGCATGATCGCCACGCTCACCGGTCACACTGATTACATCAGCGGAGCGATTTTCACTGCCGATGGATCACAGTTGATCACGTCGCACACCAACGGTGAAATCTTCGTCTGGGATATGAGCACTTACCAGCCTGTACGCTCCGGGCGGCTGCCGTTCCTCAATAGTCAAGCGGTCGCCATACTCGATACCGACGCGCTCATCGTGCGTACCGTTGGTTATCCCACCAGCTTCTTATTGGTCGATCTGCAATCGCTGACGCTCATGGGTGGATGGAGCTATCCGTTTGAATTCTACGGCGCGTTTATGGAGTTGATGGGACAGGGAGTCATCGGGTCAGGCTACGTAAGTTTTATCACCGCCGCAATGTCACCGGATAATACGCTGCTTGCGTTGGCAAACCAGCATGGTTTGCTCGCCTACATCGATACCACCAGCGGCGAATGGGTGAATCTTTTCACCATTGATCTGACCGATCCGCCCTCGCTGCCCGCGAATTTCTATGTCCGCTCTCTGGAATTCACACCGACGGGCGAAGTCGTCTACTATCATGCAGGCGACGATCAAACGTATGCCCTCAACCTACAGACGAATCAGATCAAACCGCTGATCGTCGGTGGACATGTTTTCGCAATCTCGCCCGATGGCGGGTCGATCGCTTATGTGCGCCAATCAGAGACTACGGTCTATCTCGCTTCGTTGGCAGGTGATGAGCCTGTCGTGATCGGGGAACTGCCCATTGCAGCCCGTCTGCCAACTGAGTTGACATTTTCGCCCGATGGCGCGCAACTGATCGCCGCCGGAATGCCAGATCCGGGCGGTCAATCCGCCATCGTGATTTTCGATTTACCGTAGGGGTGCATCCTAGTCCACGTGATTCTTGCGGGGCACATTGTAAGGAGTGTTTTTCTGAATGTCAGCAAACATCCGCCCTTCCGGCGTTTTCGATGTCAAATACGCGCAGGATATTTCGCTCAACCGGACAACCAGCGACCGCTGGATTGCGAACGGTTTGTTCGTCCTCCTGCTGTTGATCCCCCTGTTCACGATTGAGGGACCCTTTGGCATCAACTTGATCCCGCAGTTGTGGATCGGCACGATCGTCCGCATTTCGATCTTTGTGATTGCCGTGCAGGGTCTTAATATCCTGATCGGTTATACGGGGCAAATCTCGCTCGGTCACGCTGCGTTTATGGCGGTCGGCGCGTATTCCAGCGCAATTTTCGCCCGCGAATTTGGCATGTCTTTCTGGGTTGCGCTTCCGCTTTCGGCAATCTTTACGGGTATCGTCGGGTTGATCTTTGGCTTGCCATCGCTGCGCGTCAAAGGCTTTTATCTGGCGATGGCGACCCTCGCGGCGCAGTTCATTATTCCGTGGCTTCTCCGCTACCCGCTTGAGGGACTCACCAACGGGTCACGCCCGATCGAAGTGCCGATTCCCGAATTGTTCGGGATCAGCTTCGCTCATGAAAACGCGATGTATTACATCGTGATCCCGCTCACCGTGTTCATGATGCTTGCCGCGCGTAACATCCTCCGTACACGCATTGGACGCGCATTCATCAGCGTACGCGATAATGATCTCGCCGCCGAACTCTTGGGGATCAACGTTTTTAGCTACAAGCTGCAAGCCTTCTTCCTCAGTTCGCTGTATGCGGGTGTCGCGGGCTGTCTGCTCGCCTTTGAAGCGAACAGTTTGACGCTCGACTCGTTTCTACTTGATCGCTCGATCGAAACATTGGCAATGCTCGTGATCGGCGGCGCGGGTTTCCCGCTCGGTCCGCTGTTCGGCGTGGCGTTCGTCAACCTGTTGAGCCAGAACATCATTCCGGCGGTCATTCCATGGTTCAACTCGATCATTCCAACGCTGTTCCCGTTCATCAATACCGTGAACGTGTTCGCGGCGCTCAATCCGCTGCTGTTCGGCGGTTCCTTAATGCTGTTCCTGATCGCAGCCCCACGTGGGATCGCCCATCGCTGGGAAATTTTCAAGATATCATGGAAGCTGCGACCGTTCAGCCAAACGCGGTAACTCTCCCACTCCGGGTTTCGGAGAGGGTTACACAGTAAGTAGAGATTAGATTTCTTCTGATGAAAGGGTGTACGTCATGCGAAAAGGTTTGCTTCTGCTTCTCGTGTTGATCGTCGGCGTCCTGAGCGTCAGCGCACAAGAGGAACTGCCGGATTTTATCCAGCATTCCGAATGCAGCGTTGACTTGACGGGCGAGACGGTCACGGTCTATCACTTTGGCGATATCAGCGGGTCGTATGCGTTCATCACCCAGCCGCTTCTGGCGGGTTTGACCGATGCGGCGGCATATTTTAATGCGCGTGGCGGTGTCTGCGGTGCAACCATTGCATCGGATAACCGTGATACAGGCGGCGATTTGGCGCAAACACAGGCGGCTTATGATGCGTATTCATCCCTTGACCCGAAACCAGACCTGATCCTGCTGTACGCTTCGGGTGATGCCGAACTACTGCGCGATCAACTGGCTGAAGACGAAATCCCCGCGTTGATTTCGGCGGGCAGCGTCCCCGGTCTGTACGGTGAAGATGGTGCATCTCCCGGCTGGATTTATGCCACCAACCCGCTGTATGCCGATCAATTCGGCTCGTTCTGCCGCTATATCGGCGCGAACCCGGATATGTACCCGTCGCCGACTGTTGGTTACATTAGCTGGCCCGGTGCATTCGGCGAAGCAGCATTCAACGAACAGACGATCAGCTACTGCGCGGCGCAGGGTGTGACCGTTCTGCCGACGCCGGAATACTTCCTGCCCAGTGCAACCGACATCAGCGGTAACGTGCTCAACCTGACGGATGCAGGCGCGAACATTCTCTATACCAACTCTCTCGCCAGCGGTCCCGCGCTTGTTGCGGCAACGCTCGTGCAGTTGGGCATGCAGGACACGGTCAGACTCGCGGGTGTCAACTGGGCGCTTGATACTTCCGTCGCGCTGCTCGGTCAGCGTACCCAGCGCGAAGGCGATGGTCTGCCTTCGGTCAACGGTTTGATCGGTTCGCTGCCGTTCCTGTGGTGGTCGGAGACGGATCAACCCGGTATCGCCTTGATCACCGAACAGGCAGACGCTAACGAACGCCCGATCACGGCGCGTAATATTGCCTACCTGCTCGGCTGGGCAGTCGTCGATACCTATATCGAAATGTACATCCAGACCGTCAACCGTGTCGGCTCGCTCGATGCCGTCAACGGTGCGGAAATTCAGGCAACGCTCGACGCGATGGTGTACACGCCGCTCGGTCTGTACACGCAGGATTACGCGAGCGGCGCGATCCGCGCCACATCGGGTAACCGCATGGCGATGATCGCCTACCTGAACGCAGATGGCACCGGTTTGGCGACCAGCGCCGCTGATGCGATGCTCGTCCCCGGCGCGGATGGCGCTCAGTTCTTCGTTCCGATTCTCGTTCCGTTGGAAGAGTTCTCTGCCGCACCTGATCTGCGTCCCGGCGGCGCAGACGTGCCGTAAGTTTCACCGCTTTTTCGCCGTCTCTCTACCGGCTAACCGGTGGAGAGGCGGTTAGGGGTGAGCATGTAATGGATTGCGTCCGCTCGACGAAAAAAGGGTTCTTTGATGTTAAGCGTCAACAATATTGAAGTCATTTACAACAGTGTGATTCTGGTCTTGCGCGGTGTTTCGTTTGAAGTCAAGGAAGGGCAGGTTGTCGCCCTGCTCGGCGCAAACGGCGCGGGCAAATCGACCACCCTCAAAGCGATCAGCGGTCTGCTCACCTCCGAGATGGGCGAAGTGACACGCGGCAGTATCACATTTCAAGGAAACCGTATCGATCACCAGAACACGGAAGATATTGTCCGTCAGGGTATCGTGCAAGTCATCGAAGGTCGCCCGATGTTTCAACACCTCACGGTTGAGGAAAACCTCCGCATCGGCTCGCTTGCCTATCAAGGCGGACATGCTTTCCGAACCGATATTGAGCGTGTGTACCACTACTTCCCGCGTCTGCGCGATCTACGCCACCGCGTCGCCGGGTATCTCAGCGGCGGCGAAGGTCAAATGATGGTCATCGGGCGGGCACTTTTGGCACACCCGCGCCTGATGATGCTTGATGAGCCGTCGCTGGGGCTTGCGCCTATGCTGGTTGCCGAAATTTTCGAAATCATCGGTGAAATCAACCGGAATGAGCAGATGTCCGTTCTGCTGGTCGAACAGAATGCGCGCGCGGCGCTCCAGTTGGTTGATTATGGTTACGTCATGGAAAATGGGCGTATCGTTCTGGATGGTCCAGCGCAGCAGTTGATCGAAAATGAGGACATCAAAGAGTTTTATCTTGGCTTAAACACGTTAGGCGAACGCAAGAGTTATAAAGAAGTGAAGCACTACAAGCGGCGCAAGCGCTGGTTAGGATAAAGCGTATGGCACTTCCAGAATCGACATGTCTGGAACGGATCATTCAATTATTGTTGGGCGGAATCATCATTCTGACAGCCGCTTTGATCCTATTTGCGGCGTGATCGTACCGGGTTCACCTCGTTAAGAAACCCTCTCTTGTGGATCGTCTGCATACGTATACGATCTATTCGTCGTTTTGATCTTTCGCAAACGGAGCTAAACAACTTTATGACCGCTTTTGATGCCAGAATTCGAGAACTCGTTGCGCATGCCTACGCGCACGCTCCCGCCGTTAAGCGGATGATGGACGCCGCCGGAGTTCAACCCGCTGACATTCAAACCGCTTCCGATCTGCAAAAGCTGCCGGTCACGCCGAAGGATCGCCTGCCTGAACTTCAGCGTGAAGACCCGCCCTTCGGCGGATTTTTGACTGTCGATCCCGGCACGCTGCCGCGTATCTATATTTCACCGGGTCCAATTTTCGATCCGCAGCCGGGGGTAGATGATCCGCAAAGCGCGCTTGCGCCGTTTGCGTCCGTCGGGTTTGGTCCCGGTGATCGCGTCCTGAATACGTTTATGTATCACCTGACCCCGGCGGGTTTGTTGGTCGATGAAGCTGTGCGGGCGCTCGGTGCAACGGTAATCCCGTCGGGACCGGGCAATACTGAGCTTCAGATCATGATGATCAATGCCTTGCGGGTCACGGGTTATGTCGGCACGCCGAGCTTTTTAGCGATTATCCTCGACAAAGCCGCCGAAATGGGTATCCCTAAAGAGGCGATTCCGATCAAGAAAGCGGTCTTTTCCGCCGAGCCGTACACCCCATCACAGCGTGCGCGCTTTGAAGGCGAATACGGCATGACGACAACCTCAGCTTATGGCACAGCCGATCTTGGCTTTATCGCGTACACAAAATCGGGTGTGACCGGCTTCTGCGTAGTCGGATCGGTCTATATGGAAATTTGCGATCCGGCGACCGGGCAAAACGTCGAACCGGGAAACGCGGGCGAAATTGTCGTGACCCTCTTTAATAAGAAATATCCGCTCATCCGCTTCGGTACAGGCGACCTCGGCGCACTTGCCCCCGATCCTGATCCGAACTGCGGTTCAGCCCAGCAGCTTCTAGGTTTGTTCGGTCGCAGTGGTGATGCGATCAAGGTGCGCGGCATGTTCCTTCATCCCAATCAGGTGATGGCAGCGGTTTCGCGCATTCCGGCGATCAAGCGTGCTCAGGCGGTGATCACACGCGACAACAACCGCGACATCATCACCGTGAATATTGAACTTAACCCGGATCACCCTGCCGAAAATGTCGAAGAAGGCGTAGCAGCATACATGCAGTCGATGGCGCGCCTCCGCGTGGACAGCGTGGTAATCGTTGAGCCCGGCACAATCGATCCAACTCATCGCACCGTCAAGGATGCACGAAACTGGGATTAAGCCACACTCATTTAGCCTAGAAAAGCAAAAACGCCGCTCAAGTTGAGCGGCGTTTTATGATCAGTATTTGGTTTAGCACATCCACGATGCGATGAAGAGAAAGGAGAAAGAAGCAGAAAGAGAGAAAAC
>CALBRY010000158.1 GCA_937927665.1 uncultured Chloroflexota bacterium | reverse complement strand
CACTCGCTTAGAGTGGGCGTTTGATTTCCGGTTATCGAGATTATCCAAGTACAGCTTTAGCGCAGCGAAATCCCCGCACGTGCGAACTTATCCTCAATTTGCAGCGCTGTTTCCCGCATCGCTTGATCAAAGTGCGGAAACATCAACCAAGCGGTCGAAAAGCCAAAAACCACGCCGGTTAGAATGCGGAAAATGGGTGTTGTTTCGCGTGGTGCCCAAAGATTGAACGGCGGATAGCCGAGCAGTTGGCTCATGCCGTCGATTCCGATGGGTGCAAGACCCAGAACTAAATAAACCAGCGCAGGAATTGGGCGCAAACGGCGGCGAATCACCGGAATGCTGTAGATCAGCCCGCCTGCAAACATCGCTAAATAAATCCCGACATCGCGGGCGCACAGGGCAGTTTTATAGCCCATCTGCTCATTCCCGACAAACTCGCGGGAAGCGAATTGCAGCCACGGAGAGAAAATATAGAGATCGTTGATGGATGCTCCGTTTTCCAGCGGCGCAAGCCCCATGCGATCGCGGTAAACCTCAAACCAATTCGCGTATGCCTGCTGAAAATTCGGATCGGCGGCGGCATACGGCTCAAATGGTGTGAGTGTATTCTCTTGGCTGACTTCGCGCGGATAAGCAGGTTGTTCGCCAAATAGGAACAGCGAACGGAACGCAAACTGATGACAGAATGGGCTGTAAACCGTATACAACACCTGAGCCGGACCAGTCAGCCCGATCTTCATCAGCACGGGTGTCACGATCGGCAGAATCGAATATAAGCCGAAAAACACGATGGCGATTTTGAGCCAATTTTGCGCCATCCGCCATGTGAAGCGGTTAACGCTGCGCGCAAACTGTCGATCGCGTTCTGGCGGAGGGGCGTTGTTCATGAGGTTTTAGTCCAAGTATGGCGCTAATACAGATTCAAGGGCGGCACGGCTGGTCGCACCGTAAACAATTTGCAGGATCACGCCGCCGGGAGAAAGGATAACCGTCGTCGGCTGCCCTCGCAAGGCGTATAAACTGGCAACTGCTCCCGATTGATCAAGGATCGTGGGGTAGGTAAATCCGCCATCACGCATCCAGCGCGCGACTTGTGCGGCAGATTCACCTAAATTCACACCGATCAAACGCACATTGGCATGCGCTTCGTGAAAGGCTTGTAATTCCGGCATTTCAAGGATGCAAGGCGCGCACCACGTCGCCCAAAAATTGATGACAACAGGCGATCCGGCTGTCAGTTCGATCACATCACCGGATGGGGTAATGCCGCTAAACGGGGGCGCAATCGCACCAACTTCCGGTGCGATTGGCGGCTGACCGGGGTTGATCACACCAGAATAGCCCGCGCGATCGGGGAGTCCGGCGGCGATCACGATCATGATCGCCGCCAGCAAAAGGGCAAAACTCAATATGCGGAGTGCGTTAGGCGAGAACCGGAGCACGCTAGAGCGGCGGCTGTATGTTGAGCGTAGTCGGCGCGTCGGATGCACTCATGCAGCCGCCGAAATCACCGAACCCGATTTCGCCCGAACCAAGCTGAGTCGCGCATTCTTCCAAGCGATACGAAAAATCAGCGAATTGGGTGTTCAAGCTTTGACTGAGAACCTGAAGCTGTTCGCTGGCGATCAATGCGCCAACGATGACCAGCAGCACACCCGCGACGAGTTCAATTTTGTGAACATGCTTCCCCAAACGGCGCAGAAACAACGTCGCACGGTCGAGCAGCAGCGCGGCAAGCAAGAACGGAATCCCCAAGCCGAGCGAATACGCGACCAAGAGCAGACCCGCTGTGCCGATACTACTTGCATCACTGCCGAGTCCCTGCCCGGCTGCCATCATCAAAATGCTGCCGTAAATCGGACCGATGCACGGTGTCCAACCAGCCGAAAAGACGACGCCCATCAGCGCCGATGTCGCGTAGCTTTGATGTCCGGCGGCGGTCATCTGGCGGCGTGTATCCGAGTAGAGCGCCAATTGCAGCCCGTTAATGATTTTTGTCCAGAACGGCTCCGGGGCGATCAGCGCATTATTGATGAGGAGATACAACCAGAACACCGCCAGAACCGGCAGCGCGATGATAATTTCGGAGAATGCCCACAGGATCAACACTGAGACGGCGACCGCAAACCCCAGCGTGAAAAGCGGATTTCTGAGCAGGTTCGGGCGTTTTTGCAGAAAGATGAAAAAGCGTTGAAGCAGCCCGGAGAAATGCAGCCCGAAGAAAATGATCAATACACCGCCTGCCCGCGAAATGATCGTTTTGGCAAGGTCGATATTGCTGCCGCCGACGATTTGCACAAAGGCGGTGGTCAGCAAGCCGAACACGGTGAATGTGAAGGTAAATCCGGCGACGAATGCCAGCCCATGCGTGAGCGTCGTCATACGCTGGCGCAGTGTCGGTCTGAATTGATAATCACTCTGGGCGGCGGCGGTATAGGTGGCACGTCCACCCATGTAACTAATATATGCCGGGACGAGCGGCAGAACGCACGGCGAGAGAAAACTCGCCAGTCCGGCGATTAACGCAATCCAAATCGTAGTCTGTTCCATGAGCGTCGTTCTGTGCCTGTTGAATATCAATGTGGACGTTTACAAATACGGACGATCCTAAAGAGCTGGAACATACGCGATCAACCGCTAAATGACACGGATTTCAATGCCATCCGGCAGAAATTGATACAGCGCGCGGGCGGCATAGATGGGGAGCGCTGTGCCATATCCATGACAAAAGTTTTTCGCGCCAAACATGCAGCGGAGCGCACTGCCCAATAAGAGAAGGCGTCCATTGTGTATGGTTGAGAGCGGCTCTGAAATGAGCGAGTAGTTATTCATTTTGCGTTCGTTCAGGCGATATTCCCCGGCTGGCTGCGCGTAGCCCAACAGCACAGGTACAGAGAATGCAAGCTGATCGCCATCGTAAGCGTAAATTGTGCTGGTTTCACGATCGATCACGGCAGAACGTGTCAGGGTGCGCGGTGGTTCGGTCAAATTGACGGCGTGCCAGAAATGCGCCTGTGACCAGACCGTGCATTGATACCCCTCGTTGAAGTCATAATTCAATTCCAGCCATGCCACATCACCGGGATTGGCTGGCGGGAGTATATCCGTCACGCGGATCGTTTCGCCCCAGTAAAGCGAGCGAATATCGGCTAACACGTTTGGCTTCTCGTAAAGCGGAGCAGCAGGTACGGCGGCGCTTACCCATTCACCGATGCGAATCCCTGAGTCGGGTACAACCGATGTAGGCGGGCGATATTCAGCAACCGGGATCGGCTGTGCCTGTGTTTTCCTGATCCAGCCAAACGGCAGTTGATAGCCTGTGTCGCTCACTGCCAAAATCGGATGAACCGAATCTGTCATATGGCTGTCTATAGATTCAAATAGACGTGCGAGCAAAACGGGCGAATCACCCGATGCAGTACCCGGCAAAACCAAACGTGAGAGCGGATCGACAAACGGCACAGCGGCGGAGATGCCTAACACCTGCAAAAACTCACGGCGGGTTAAAGTCATCGGATTCGCACCATCTTATGAATTTGTGCGTCTCCCGACGACACATAGATCATAAAATCGCCCGGAATATCAGGCGTCCATGTGACCTGCCATTCGCTGAGGATTCCCGCTGCGCTCGGCTGCATGGTCACCGGCAGAAGATGACGACTGATCGGTCGGTGCAGACGCGCCAAAATCGGCTGATCAGTCAGCGCTTTACCGGAAAGCGTGAGCGGTTCACCGAGCGGGTGATCGTTGTCCACGCGCGGATCATCAAAGGCGAGCGTCGGGCGGATTTCGGCATTATTCCAGCCGCGCGATTCCCAAACACCGGGTACAGGTTCGGCGGCAAGATGCACACGCTCGATCCATTTGGGCGATTTATAGCCATACAACCCCGGCGCGATGATTCGAGCGGGGTAACCCTGTTCTGGCGGGAGCGGCTGCCCATCGACTGCATAAACCAGATACGCGGCGCGCAGTTGATCGAGCGTCAGGTTCGATGTGTAGCCGTCAGCAGCGTACAGGGTCGCACCCGTCACGATGGGATCAATCGTCAGTTCGTCAAGCAGGGTAGCAAGCGAGACACCGTGCCATACCGCATCGAACATCAACGCGGGATCAGGTGGTGCTGCGGGTTGGTGCGCGCAAACAAGGGCGGCGGCGCGTTCAGCAGGCGGGTACGCTTGGATGTCATCCCAATTCCAGATCAAAGGATGACGTACCGCGCCTGTAATACTGAACGACCAAAGGTGAGGGTTCAGAAGTGGCTGGCGTCGAAAATGCTGTATGAAACGCATTCAGCTTGGGGGCGCAGACCTAGGAGCGACCGAGTGCCGCTTCGACGCACTTTGCGCCGCTGCTTCCCACAATTGCACCATGCCGGATTCCCGTCGGAATTTCGATCCGATCGCCAGCACGCAGCCGGACACGGGCATTGGTATCCGGGAAAGTCAACTCAATCGTGCCTTCGACCACATACATCACTTTGGTGTAATTGTGGCTGCGAATGCCGTATCGATAATTGGGTGCGTTTTCCCAGAAGTACGGGCGCATGGCTTCGCGCTGCATCTGGCGGGTGATTGCGGAAAGGGTGGGGTGCTGACCGCCGCTCCAGCGCGTCACGCGCACTGCACTCTGTTCAATCGCCATACAAAGATTCCTTTGATTATATTCGACATCCCCGCACACAAAAAACGATGCTTATGCAGGAAGCAGAAACATGGGGGCGAATTTTAACGTAAGATCAGGGTTTTTTCCAAGACCCAACACGGTTCTTGAACGTGACGATTTTTACCTTCGTGATCAATGTAACTCCATCTTCCTGCATCTTCTCCTATTAGTAAGAAGCCGTGACGCTCATATAATTTGCGGGCGCGCGGGTTATCTTTCGCGGCGGCAATGCTGGCGCTGGTGTAACCATAGGTTGCGGCGATACTTTCCGCTTCTTCAAGCAAGCGTGAGCCGATCCCGTGCCCGCGAAACATATCCATCACGCGCAGCGAATAAAAATAGGTTTTGCG
>CALBRY010000157.1 GCA_937927665.1 uncultured Chloroflexota bacterium | reverse complement strand
GCCGACACGGAACGGGAATTCGCCAATCTGCCGCATACTGAGCGTATCGATCACACGCACGGCGGAATGTTCGTAATCGAGCGAATGCGTCATCTGCACGGCAAGATACCGCCCATCAGGACTCCACACCGTTTCCGAGTAGGCGGCTCCGAAGCGCGCATCAGCCAGTTCAAACAATTTTTCGCCGCTGTTCGAGTCGACAATCCGCATGCCGCCGTTGTAGATCACAGCGATCAGCGATCCGTTATCATTCCAGCGGGCAGTCATCGGGCGATCGGGCAGCGAAATTTCAAGCGGCGCATCCGGCGCGGAACCGTCGTAGATCACAAGCGCGGGCGGCTCGTTCCGCATGGTGATCACACGCGATGCCGAAACATCTGGCACAATCTCCCTGTTCAGCGCATCACCGCTGTACAGGAGGGTATCGGCTGCCCAACTCCACACATGAAACTGCTCATTCATCCGGATGATCATTATCTCCGGATCGCGGACGTCAATAAGTGAAGGCGCGTTGAAGCTGCCGCGCTCTGCCTCAAGTCGTCGTTCATACAAGATGTCGCCTGTTTCTGTGGCGATCATCCGCAGAACGCCGCCGTTCAGCGCAACCAGCAAGCGCGATCCGTCCGCGTTCAATCGCGCATCCCAGATCGGCAGGTCGGAATCAAAACGAGCGATCAAGTTTCCCGTCGCGGCATCCCATAAGTACGCCGCATCCACATTTTCCTGAGCATGAACGATCGTCACGCTCAGGAGGATAAAGAGAATAAGGGCGCTAAAGCGTTTCATGATGCGGCTCATCTTTCAGGCTTTCTTGCGCGAAAGTTGATCCAGTCGTTTGGTGGTCGCGCGCAGTTTTAGCGCGGCAGCTTTGCCGAGCGCCAGCACGAGCGAAAAAGCGATTTTCGGCTGTGCCTGCACCAGTTCGTCAAATGCGTCGAGCGTCAGCTTGCGGGCGGTCAGTTCCGTATGCGCGAACGCCGATGCACTGCGCGGCAAACGGTCGAGCAAGCTCAATTCACCGATAAAATTCCCGGCTTCCACCAGCGCCAATGATTCATCCGTATCGCTGTCGTCATCGATTGGCTTATCGAGTTCGAGCCGCACCACACCCTGATCGATCAAATAACAACCGTCGGTATCATCCCCTTGACTGAACAGGAGATCCCCCGCCGCGAAGCGCTTCACTTCCATAAAATCCTGAAGGAGCGCGCTTTCCACATCGCTGAGTAAATGCATCGGCGCAGGCAGATCAAAACTCGCCGTTTTGCGCTTCGAGTCCGCGCCTTCCGGTGTGGAATCGGGTGCATCATCCAGCACGGTGATACGAATATCGAAGGGTGCAACAACAATCCGATCCGAATCGCGTAGGGGAAGCGATTCATCGCGCAGGGTCTTATCGTTCAACCCTGTTCCATTGTTGCTCTTTAAGTCGGTGATCATCAGTTTGCCGTTGATCTTTTGGATCAGGGCATGCTGACGGCTCACCCGTAAGCTGTCCAACACGATCGTGTTGTTGGGGGCACGCCCGATCGTGATCGGGAGCGTACCTTCGTAATCGCGCTGCACATTTTCGTTGGGGTCATACCACATCAGCAGCAAACGCACGATGATCTATCCTTCAGTGATGAACTGATGAGCGGAAGGGGAAAGCGTCAAACACGCCCCCGGTTTCAAGTGAGTTCAGGTAAGTTCTTTGCGTTTGGCTCCTACAACTTATAGAAACCACCTGAAAAATCCCCTCTACCCGCTTGCGCGGATGAGGGGTGTTATCAGATGGTTTTTAACACGGATTTGTTAGAACCACGTCACCGGCACATAAACACCTGCCGGATTGCGGAACAAGCCGTTTTCGGCGGGCAGCCATCCTTCAACAACACGACCATCATCACAGCGTGCGCGCAGTTCATACCATGTGGTGTCGGCAGTCCGCCCGATGACTTCATATTCAAGATTTCCGGGGATCAAACAAATGTAATTACGGTCAGTCGTCGGGGCGCTGCGGATGAAGTTTTCCCAACCGACATAGAGACGCGGGATCGTCAGTGTGCCATCGGATTCGAGAATTGGCAGTCCACGCGCATCACCGCGCAAAGCGACAAACTCGCCGCGTACCCAACCGCGCATTCCGCCGACCTGCACATACCACCATACATCATTCGAGTTTCCGTTCCACCCCAACGGGATCAACGACGTGCCGCCATCCACGATAGCAACCGGCGCGAATTCCGGCGATGCTCCCTGACGCATATACAGATTGTCGGTATTGACGATCAAATACGCCCCTTCGGTCAAATCGCCGGGAATGGTTTCGGGGGATGTCAATACAGGGCGCGGCGGGATAGCATTCAACGGAATTGGCGCTGAAACGCGTCCATCCCCCGGTTCAAAAATAACGAATTCGGCGGCGGCGATGGGCAGCGCTCCGGCGACGAGCGCCAACACGAGTCCAGCGAGAGCCATAACGCGGATGCGGCGGATCATACACGCACTCTCCTCTACTGAATGATGCGTATCTTCACTAAGCTTCATTGTGACCGAAAATGCTAAACTGCGCCATAATCCCCAGAAGGTCTTGGGGTAGGGATGTTCATTAAGCGGTAAAATAAAAATAGGTTTCATCAAATTGCTTTAAAGAGGAAAGGTATTATGGCGGGGTTCTCATCGCTTACGTTTCTACAAGCCCTGCACAGGCTCACCCGTGATTTGCTGCGCAAAGACAACGTGGATGAGATTTTGCAGAGCATTGTTGATCAAGCATCTGAACTATTAGAAGCACCTTACGGCGAACTCATGCTGTTGGATACAGACGGCGCACTGGTAGTGCGCGCTTGTACCTCCAATCAGGCATCTCTGAAATGTGAGCGAATCACGCGCCCGACGGCGCGGTTGGCATGGCTGGCATTCGACACGGGAGAACCCGCGCTTCTCGAAGATTATTCACGCTGGGAACATCGCCGCACCATTTACCCGGAAGTAGTCCGCGCCGTGATCGATATTCCGATCATGACGCCGGAAGGCTGTATTGGCGTCATGGGATTGGGGCGCACACGGTCGGACCTGCCGTTTACGCCTATCGAGATCGAACAGAGCAAACTGCTCGCTCAGGCGGCGGTGCTTGTGTTGGAACGGGTGCGCTTGCACGAGACTGCCACCGCTGTACAGCATACCTATCGCCAGAATGATGATCGCATGCGGGCGATCACCGATATCATGCGCGAATTGGTCGCGGTGATCGATGCCAACGGCGTGATTCAATATGCCAGCCCATCGTACGAAGCTGGCTTAGGGTATTCGCCCACCACCTTGATCGGGCGGAATGCGTTCGATTTCATTTACCCGGATGACGTTGAGCTTGTGCAAGAATTGTTTGCGCGCACATTTACCGAGGGTGCGGGGGTAAAAAGCCTCGTCGAGTTCCGGTGTTTGCACGCGAACGGCTACCCGGTCTGGATTGAAAGCTCCGGCGCACCGATTATGGATGAGCAGGGGATCGCCTCCAGCATTTTGACCGTCTTTCGCGATATCACCGAACGCCGCCAAATCGAGACGCTGCGCTTTGACCGGGAGCGGCTTCAAGCGGCGCTGCAAAAAGAACAGGAATTGAGCAATCTGAAAGGCGCGATGATGGCGCGCATCGGTCACGAATTCCGTACCCCGCTGGCGGCGATTCAGACGGCGGTTGAACTGCTCACACGCTACCATGATCGCCTAACACCGCAGCAGCGCGAAGAGCGCTTCCATTCGATCAAAGCGCAGATCGCGCATTTGACCACCATGCTTGACGGAATCAGGAGCGCGGTCGGTACGGGACGAGGGCTAACGGTCAGCACCTTTCGGGATGTCAATATCGAAGCGCTGTGTATCGGGTTGATCAACCCGATGAACGAACTCCGCTTGGCGCCGATCAGCTTCCATGCCGCGTCCTCTTTGATTACCGTGCTGTGCGATGAAGAACTGCTTTCGACCGCGATCCATCAAGTTCTTTTGAACGCGGTGCGTTATTCAGCCCACGACAGCCCGATCACAGTCGATTTGATGCACTCGCGTGATGGGATCATTATCCGCGTCATCGATGCCGGGATTGGCATTCCGGCGGCGGATCTGCCTAGAGTATTTGAACCCTTCGTCCGGGGCAGCAACATTGACGAGATCAGCGGCTTGGGCATCGGCTTGACGCTGGCGCGGGCGGCGATCAACGCGCATAACGGTTCACTCGATATCATCAGCGAAGTGGGCAAAGGAACAATCGTCACGCTGAGAATCCCCGATGTGACGATACGAAACCACGACGTAACGCCTTAACATTACCAGACACAGCGACTTACCCGCCCGTCAGCGCGAGTTCTGCCGTCACCGGATAATGATCCGATCTGCCGCTTTCGCCGATCACACGCGCGCTGACCGCCGTCCAATGTTCGCTGTAGAACACGTAATCAATGCGGATCACAGGCGGCATCCACCGAAACAGGCTGTAAGGATAGTCATAGCCGCTCAAGCTGGGAAACGTCAGCCCGAATCCTGTACCGCTTTCGCGGAACGCATCGCCATAGCGGGCGGTAATGCGGGCGTAATCGTTCGATTGATCGGTTGAGTTGAAATCACCGAGCAGGATCAGCGGATTCGTTTCGGTGGCGGCAGCCTCCAGCAGCATCGCAATTTCAGAGGATCGCCG
This sequence comes from uncultured Chloroflexota bacterium, assembly GCA_937927665.1. Taxonomy (GTDB): domain Bacteria; phylum Chloroflexota; class Anaerolineae; order Aggregatilineales; family Phototrophicaceae; genus Flexifilum. The sequence continues at coordinate 343 of CALBRY010000157.1, read as the reverse complement.
CCGCGTATTGAAGTTCAGCCCCAACTGCGGCGGGACGGGATGCGCGTTGATGATCGTGATCTCCTGCCCGTTGATCCACGCGATACGCACCGCCTGACTGCCGAGAACGATCCCGCTCAAGGCTTGATCATCAACAATCGGGTAACGGCTGAAAATCCCCGTCCCAACCGCAAATCCGCCTGTCGGGTGCAGCGCTTGATACGGGTACTCGTCCGCGAGTTCTGCCGCTAAGCCGTCGCTCGTCGGTGTGAGAAATTCCTGAAGCGCGACGACATCCGGATTCACCGAGCGGATAATCGCCTCAAACAGCGGGATCGTATCGATCCGCGAGCCGAGATTGAAT
>CALBRY010000156.1 GCA_937927665.1 uncultured Chloroflexota bacterium | reverse complement strand
ATGGACTGGTGGTTGGGAAAGTACTGTGCTTTGAATGTCGTCGTCGTCTTTGGAGAATTCGCCAATCGCGGTTCTGCCAGCGAAGCGGATGCCATCTTCCCCGTTCGACTTGATATTGTTGGCGATTTGATCCTGGTGGGTCCCGGTGGCGAAGAGGTCAACGCACGCGGCTTGTCATGGGAAACCGACGCGACGCCATACGACATGGGTCCGTCGCTGGTGGGTGCAAAGATCAACTACGTAGACCCTGAACCGGTTGGCGAAGGTGGTGAACCCTTATTGGAGCAGATCACGGGTGCTTTCCCCAACGATGAGATTGCAGTGCATGGCGAAGGCGACTTCCGTATCCGCGTATTGACAACGGGCGGGTTCTCACCGGATGGTTTTCTCGCTGTACAACCTGACGACTATGAAGACTTCTTCCGCGTTCATGCCAACGGTCCCAATGGTGAAACCGTCCTGCTTGAAGACGTTGGTGTTGACTATGAAGTCGCTGGTGGCACCCTGCGCGTCGTAGGTCTCGCGGACACCGGTCTCGCGGAAGACCCAGAAGCGGGCATCTTCTATGATGATTGCTACAGCGAAGACCGCGATAACTACATCGACATCATCCTCGTGGGTGATGAAGAAGCCGCCCGCAATGTGACGTTTGTCGAAATCCCTGCCCTTGAAGGTGGCTATCACGCCTTCTACAACCCCGGTGGACCCGGCCCGGAACCCTTTGAAGGCGTTCGTTACACTGCACCCGGTCCGGCTGACCTGGAACCTGTAATCAATGCTCTGGATGACCCGATGCGCGTTGATCGTAACGGACCTGCGGGATCGGCTTTTGTCAGTGTCGATCAAGGTGATGTACTCCTCGCGCAAAATGCCGCTATGTTCCCTGAAGGCATTGAGTGGGATGCTGTGAATGGTCAGTTCCTTGTCGGTTCAATCACTTTTGGCACCATCTTCTCTGTTCAGGACAATGGTGTGACACGCCCCTTCATTGAGAGTGACAACCTGACCAGCTCTATCGGCATTCACATTGATACCGCAACCAATCGCTTGCTGGTTGCCGTTGGGAATATCCAAGCAAATATGAACGAAGAACTGCCCGGTATTGCACAGCTTGGCATCTATGATATGGCAACTGGCGAAGAGCTTCACTTTGTCGATCTGGGAAGTCTCTACGCGGACGGTCGCCACTTTGCCAACGACGTAACCGTTGATGCTGAGGGCAATGCCTATGTCACCGATACCCTGTCCCCTGTAATCTACAAGGTGGATATAGACGGCAACGCGGAAGTGTTCCTAGAAGCGCCTGACCTGGCTGGTTTCAATGGAATTGACTATCACCCCAATGGCTACCTGCTGGTCGCAATGAATGACGAAGACGCACTGTACAAGGTGCCGCTGGAAGACCCGGCAAGCTTTAGCATGGTCGAACTCAGCGAGCCGCTCGCCATTGACGGCATGGTCGTGAACGAAGATCTACAAGTTGTCGCTGTGCGGCAGTTACCACCCATATCACGCGCAGACAGCGTCGTTCTGGTGGTCAGCGAAGACGATTGGGCAACAGCCACGGTGGTGGCTACCGCGCCTGCGCTCACACGCAGCTTCCCAACCACCATCACGCTGCGCGACGGCGAACCCTATGTGGTACACGCTAATTTCCTTGCGCTCCGGTCTGGTGATATCCCGCATGCGTTTGAAATTCTGCGCACCAGCTTCACTGAAGTGGAATAATGGTTCCGCGATTGGCGTGCTTTACGAGATCACCGTCCAGCGCGAATGATCGTTGTGATGCAACATGACACTACCGGCAGTCGCAAGCCGATGCCTGCGACTGCCAGTTTAAATAGCCCTGACCTAACATCCAACGAAAGGATCGAACGTGGCAAACACGCTTAAACAATCATGGTGGATACTGCTCCTGCGCGGGATCGCCGCCATCCTATTCGCATTACTGCTTCTATTTGCACCGGGACTCACGCTGGCGACAGGTCTGTTCAGTTTTGTCATCCTGTTTGGCGTCTATGCGCTCATCGAAGGCTTCGCCACCATTGTTGGTTCGCTGATGACACGCGAAGGTCAGTGGTTTCTGCTGCTGCTGTTCGGCGTTATCAGCGTCATTGCTGGTTTGGCGGCACTTGCCAATCCCCTCTGGTTTGGCGTCATGACCTACATTGTCATGATCTACATCGTGGCGTTCCGGTCAATCTTCGGCGGGATTGTCGAAATGATCTCCGCATGGCGGCTTCGGCGGGAGATCGACAACGAGTGGTTACTCGCCTTGAACGGCTTATTCGCCCTGCTGTTCGGATTAATTCTGCTGCGCCGCCCCATCACTGGTATCGAAGTGCTGGTACTGATTACAACATTTTACCTGCTGATAGCGGGCACGGTGCAGATCATTCTCGGCTTCAAGGTGCGTGGGTGGTCGGATACGTTGCCGGAAGAAAAGGCGGCATCAGCCCCACGGGCGCTTGACGTGCAAGCGAGATAACAGGCATACTTATCTCGTCTGCCACTCACATCTGCATAACCCTTAGCTAGCCGTTCCGCGAGAACTCTGGGCGACTGTTCGCCGATGTGGGGCATCTCTACGCTTATCCTAAACTTGTTGCGCCGTGAGCGCTGTAGCCTGCATTTATGCGTAGCGCTGTGGCAGCATTTCCTAGCTGTATGAGCGAGGAAGAAGCGACATACTTAGGCAGTTGTCTGCAAATTCCTCATTTAGGATTGAAATGGGCAGTGGAGTATCAAGGCTATTGCGCAACACTTTAGGGCAAGTGAGGATATTGTCCGATTTCGAGCCAATATGACTGGAATTCTACGGGATGCGGATTAGATTTACCCAGAACCAAAGCTCATAAATCTACTTCGAACAACATAGGACAGAAGCCAATAGGCTCCTGTCCCATACCTCTCTTTTGGCACTCAAATTTGTTTATTTCGTGGCGCGATTCACGGATTCCCGTTCATGGCGGTGCTGCCGGTAAGCGCGCCAGCGTGCCTGGTCAGACTCGTGCGTGCGGGGTCGTCCGCGGTGTGGGCTGTATTCCCAGAACGCCCGCTGCTCCGGGCGCTGGTAGGGCGTTCCGGTGACCACTCCTCAAGCGTTTGCGGTGGCTGGTATGCCCATTGATCGCGCTCCATTTCACGGTGAACGGCAGCGGCTTTCACGCCTGCGGGCGCGTCACGCCATTCTTTGTTTGTAGGAAGCGCGATCAGCTTTTCCCAGATTGCTTGGCGGAAAAACGGCACGAAGTCGGGGTGCTGCGTCGGATCGTCGCTGGCGTGTTCGTAGAGGTCGAGCGCCTTCAGATAACGCGCATCGATCTCTGCCCGCCGCTTGAGCGTCTCCACGATCAGCGACTCCAACCGGAAGCCGATCCCGATCGTGAATACGGGTGGCATCAAGCTTTCGAGGAGTCCGATCCCGCTTTGCCAGTTGGCGACGAACACAAACACCCCGGCGATCCCCGCCAGCAGCAGCGGAATACTAAACCAGCGCCAGCTTTTCGCACGGGCGATGCGCTGCCCGCTGGTCATGCCGTGTAAGACCATGAACAGCAGCATCGACGCTTCGGCAAGAAAGATCATGGCGATCTGGTGGGCGACCGTGTACGTGGTCAGGTCGAGGACGATCCCGGCGTTTGCTTCCGGGGAGTAGCTGTGCGAGGCGAGCAGTCCCATGTGGGTGATGATGTGCGCGCTGGAGATGATCAGCGCGGCGACGAACACCACAATCGCCAAGTAATCAAGCGCCGTGAACACTGAACCTAATTCGCGCTTGAAATCGTCGCGTTTGGGGCGCTGTCCGATGCGTGCCTTGACACGCTCAATCGCCTTTTCGCGTGCCTGTTCGTATTGATCGCTGTTGAGCGGTTTGATCGCCAGCATGTTACACCTTCGCGCTGAACTGCGCTTCGAGCCAATCGGCAGCTTTCAAGCCGCCGACGGCTAAATAGAAGTCGTTG
>CALBRY010000155.1 GCA_937927665.1 uncultured Chloroflexota bacterium | reverse complement strand
CGCGCGATATATCGTCCATGCTCATCTCGCACCGAACACGATCACCAAACAGAATACTGATGTATTTCTTACGCATCTTCCCGGAAAGATATGCCAACACCCGGTGTTTGTTTTCCAGTTCGACAAGGAACTGGGTGTTGGGCAGCGCTTCGACTACTACGCCTTCTACTTCGAGTTTGTCTTCAGTCTGTTTCGCCATATATATCCTTTTGTGCAGTACGGCAATTTAAACAACAATACCGCTGCCCATCAGCGGGCAGCGGTTTCAAGGCGGTTTGTTCTTCCCGTCCGGTAAGCTCAAGAGAGGTGGCGCGCAGGTTTAGCGCAGCGAGTTCTTGCGCTGGCGGCGGCGCGAACGACGGATTGCCTTTTTCTTTTCGATCCGGCGCAGTTCGCTCTTGCTAATGTGCCAACGCTTGCGGCGCACCGTGCTAAGTACTCCACTTGTGGTCACGCGCTTACGAAAACGACGCAACAGCGAGTCTTGCGATTCGTTCGGTCGCAGGGTTACATGTGCCATACGCTCTCCACCTCCTTTCGTTTAGAGTTTTTTTGCCCAGTTCGGGCGTCTTAAGCTTCGACGGTTGTCGGCTGGTCTGTTAATTCTACAGAAACAGCCTCGGGAACGCTACCGTCAACTTCGGCAGAACCGGCATCAACATCGCTTGCAGTCACGTCAATCTCAATGCTGCCGTCAACTTCAGCGGCGGCGGCTTTGGTCTGCTGCCAGCGGGAAATTTCTTCCGCCGAAACTTCTTTCAGGCTCAGACCGAGGCGCTGCTTATCCGCTTCGATGCTGATCACGCGCATGAGCAGACGCTGTCCTTCATGGACGACCAGCGATGCATCTTCCGGCGCAGGCTCGGCGATCTGGCTGGTGTGGAGCAGGGCTTCGATACCCGGTTCGAGGCTGACGAACGCGCCAAACTGCGTGACGCGGCTGACAATGCCTTCTACCAACTGACCGACATGATACAGCTCTTCAACCATCGCCCACGGATTTTCCTGAAGGCGCTTGAGACTCAAGCCGATACGCTTGCCTTCGGCATCCAGACGCAGAATATAAACATCGATTTCGTCGCCCACCTTGAGGACTTCTTTGGGGTGGTTGACGCGATGCCATGCCAACTCGCTAATGTGAATCAGACCGTCCGCACCGCCCAAGTCGACGAACGCGCCGAAATCGCGCAGTCCGCTGACGACACCCTTACGGACATCGCCTTCCTTAAGCTGTTCGAGCAGCAGTTCCTTACGGGCTTCACGGTTGCCACGCTGGGCGTCGCGCTGGCTGAAGACCAAACGGCGGCGCTTGCGATTGACTTCGATAATTTTTAGAGGAATCTTCTGACCGACAAGGCGCTGCATACGCATCTTACGCTCGTCTTCATTCAAGCCGCGTGGCAGATCAAGAACGTGGCTTGCAGGAACGAACCCGCGCAGGTTGCCGAACAGGACGATCAAGCCGCCCCGGTTGGCTTCGGTGACAATGCCTTCCCAGATTTGATCCTGTGTCATCAGTTCTTCAGCGCGCTTCCAATCTTCCGTCTGCTGCGCTTGCGATACTGAAAGGACGAGATTTCCATCTTCATCCTCCATCCGCAGAATCATCACTTCGATTTCGCTGCCGACAATGTAGTTATGGGTATCTGTCCCCATACGCTCCAAGTCGCGGCGCTGCACAACCCCATCCCGCTTCATTCCGTCAATAGCGACGATCAAGCCTTGGGCATCGACGGCGACAATCGTCCCCGGCACGATGTCGCCACGCTCTGGTTGTTCCTGCGAGAACCATTCTTCTAGCAGTGCGCCAAAGTCTTCGCCTGCCCCGGTCATAAGATTATTATCTAGCATGACATTTCCTTGCCCCTAGTCGAACGAGATGATCCTCATGGAAAACACAAAAAGAAAACTCGGCGCGCGCTGAATAGCCTCAGGCTGCCGAGTTCATTTTTTGGTTGTGCAGCACAATAGCGCGGCGGAAAAACACAGCAAATGATGAGCGCCGTCGCCACCAGGCGGGCGCTGCCCCTTTCCTTAAAGATCGGGCGGCAGTATACGAGGCTGATTTGCCTTTGTCAAGGCAGTTGTGACATTGATCACGAACGAAGGGGATAGCTGACAAAAAGCGAAGCCCCCGGACATGCCGAGGGCTTCAAAAAAGGACGACTCTAACGGATTAGAGCGTGTTGACGATGTTCGAGAAGATATTCCCGATGGCGGGACCGAGGAGCGCCAGGATCACGATCACCACGACGGCGACGAGAACCAAAATGAGCGCATATTCTACGAGACCCTGACCTTCTTCGCGAGGCATGTAAAGCATTTTTTGTCATCTCCTTGTGCTGTCAACAACCTAATCCTAACATGCACTTTCTTGTGATGCAAGCACATAGGGCGTAATTTCCTACTCGTTGCATTAAGGTTTTTATCCTTTTGTTATGACAGGTGTCACGCTGTAAGGTGTTAAAACTCCCAGTCACGCTTTTGACAATTCTTTAGTGCCTCCTTAAAATTCTCCCGAACACGCAACGTTCACGAAGGAACCTTCTTATGAAAGAGTACACTACCGACAAATTACGCAACGTCGCTCTCGTGGGGCATCAGGGCGCGGGTAAAACCTCGCTGGTCGAAGCGATGCTGTACAACACGGGGGCGATCACCCGTTTGGGGCGGATTGAAGAAAAGAACACGGTAAGCGATTGGGACGAAGAAGAAAAGGAGCGCGGGCTGTCTCTCACCACATCGCTCGTGCCGATTGAATTCAACGATGTCAAAATCAATGTTCTGGACGCACCCGGCTATCCCGATTTTCAGGGAGAAGTCAAAAATGCGATCCGTGTCGCTGACTCGGTGTTCGTGGTGGTCGATGCAACTTCCGGCGTAGAAGTGGGTACACAGCTCGCATGGGAGTATGCCGAAGTTTATCAACAGCCGATCGTAGTGACGATCAACAAGCTCGATCGTGAAAATGCGAGTTTTGAGCGCACACTTCAATCGCTCAAAGATGCGTTCCCGGAATACAAATTTATCCCCGTGATGATCCCAATTGGTGAAGAGGCTGATTTTCGGGGTGTCGTCAATCTTCTGACGATGAAAGCTTATCTTGCAGAAGGAAAAGAACGATCAGATCTGCCGCCAGAAATGTTGGAAGCCGCCGAAGCAGCACGCACAACCTTAATCGAAGCAGCGGCGGAAGCAGATGACAAGCTGATCGAGAAATATTTCGCGGAAGGCAACCTGACCCCCGAAGAAATCCGCGATGGGATGCGAAAAGCCGCCCGCGATGCTTACTTGAAAACTGTTCCGGTATTTGCCACCTCCAGCACAAAGAATATCGGCACCGTTCCGCTGATGGAAGCGCTGGTCGTCTATGTCGGTCCGCCTTCGGAACGCCGTGTCCAGTATATGGATCAGGCGGGTGAGAAGCAGTTCCTGTACGCTCCTCAAAGCGATGCAGGTCCATTGGCGGCATATGTTTACAAGACGAGCAATGACCGGTTTGTTGGTACGCTGACGTATTTCCGTATTTTCTCCGGCAGTGTTCACAGTGATGACCGCTATTTCAACTCGACACGTGGCGCAGAAGAACGCTTCGGCGGCTTGATGTTGATGCGCGGTAAAGATCAAATTCCCGTACCGATGCTGCATGCAGGCGATATGGGTGTGATTGCCAAGCTCGCGCATACCAAGACGGGCGATACGATTAGCTCCCGTGATAATCCATTCCAGATCGTGCGCCCCTCGTTCCCCGATCCGTTGTATCAAGTGGCACTGCTGCCCAAGACAGCCGCCGATACGGGTAAGATGAGTCAGGTACTCACCATGCTTGCCGAATCCGATCCGACACTGCGTTGGCGTCAAGATGGCGAGATCAAACAGACGGTGCTGGAAGGGATGGGCGAACTCCATGTGAATATCGCCATCAGCCGCGCCGCCAAGTTTGGCGCGAACATGGATATCGCTGTGCCGAAAGTTCCGTATCGTGAAGCGATCACGGGCAAGGGTTCAGCGACTTACCGCCACAAGAAGCAGACAGGTGGTTCGGGTCAGTTTGGCGAAGTCTCACTACGCATCGAGCCGAATCCCGGCAAAGGTTATGAATTTAAGTCAGCCGTGGTCGGCGGCGCGATCAGCAGTTCGTATTTCCCGTCGATCGACAAGGGGATTCATCAGGTCTTGGAATCTGGTGCCATCGCCGGATACCCGATCAGCGATGTGCTGGTGACGGTGTACGACGGTAAAGAGCATCCGGTTGACTCAAAAGATATTGCGTTCCAGGTCGCCGGACGCGAAGCGTTCAAAGAGGCATTCCAAGCGGCAAATCCTGTGCTGCTTGAGCCGATCATGGATGTGAAGATTATGGTTCCGGAATCGCTGATGGGCGATATTCTGGGCGACCTGAATACGCGGCGCGGTCGTGTGCAGGGTATGGAAACCGAGGGCGCAAAGAGTATCGTTACGGCGCAAGTGCCGCTTGCCGAAATGATGCGCTACGGGAACGAACTCCGCTCGATGACGGGCGGGCGTGGAATTTACGAAATGACCTACAGCCATCACGATCCGGTGCCGAGCAATGTCGCCGCCCCGATCATCGCTGAAGGCAAGAAGAACATGCAGCACCACGAGATTTAATACTCCTCACCGCCTTTTACCCTCTCTCTATCGCATACGATGGAGAGAGGGCGGAGGGTGAGGAGCGTTTCTAACGAGCTAGTCCTGCGGTTCACTCACTGGCGGCGGCGGTGGGATCACGATCTTTGCTTCGGGATCATCCGGCATCCCCGCGATTTCCATCACGCGCGCCCGATCGACAATCTCATTCGTCAGCAGATCATTCGCGAGCATTTCGAGCTTATCCATATTGTGGCTGAGCAGATCGAGTGCGCGATCATACGCCTCATCAACGAGTCGACGCACTTCCGAGTCAATCTGAGATGCGGTTTCCTCGCTGTAGCTTCGCCCCTGAGACAGCGAATAGCCAAGGAACGGCTGACGTTCGTCGTCACCGAAATTCACCTGACCGATTCGATCACTCATACCAAGCTGTGCCACCATCTGCCGCGCCATTTGAGTCACACGGCGCAGATCGTTGGATGCTCCGCTTGTGATTTCCCCAAACTTGACCTGTTCGGCAGCACGTCCACCCAGCAGAACGATCATCCGGTTGAACAGTTCCGTCCGCGAATAATTGCGGCGGTCGTCATCCGGTAGAATTGCCGTCACGCCGAGCGCCTGACCACGGGGCACAATCGTCACCTTAAAGACCGGATCGGCTCCCGGTGTGAGCGCCGCCGCCATCGCGTGACCTGCCTCGTGATAAGCCACGACGCGCCGTTCCTGTTCGTGCGAAAGCGGCGGGCTCTGCGTGCCGAGCACGATCCGGTCAAACGCGTCTGAGAAATCGCGCGCGGTGATCTTCTTGCGATTGTTGCGCGCCGCCGCGAGTGCCGCTTCATTGGCAAGGTTTGCGAGGTCTGCGCCGGAAAACCCGATCGTCGCCTTAGACAATGAGGTCAAATCAATATCCGGTCCGAGCGGCTTCCCGCGTGTATGAACCTTGAGAATATCCTCACGTCCCCGTCGATCTGGCAGCGCAACCGTCACCTGACGGTCAAAACGACCGGGGCGCAGCAGCGCCGGATCGAGCACATCGGGGCGGTTGGTCGCCGCCATCACGATCACGCTTTCGTTTTGATCGAATCCGTCCATTTCGGCAAGCATTTGATTGAGCGTCTGTTCGCGCTCATCATTGCCGCCGCCCAACCCGGCACCGCGCTGACGTCCTACTGCGTCAATTTCGTCGATAAACACGATGCTCGGCGCGGCAGCTTTCGCTTTGCCGAACAGATCACGGACGCGGCTTGCGCCCACACCGACGAACATTTCGACAAACTCTGACGCGGCGATGCTGAAAAAGGCGACATCTGCTTCACCTGCGACAGCGCGTGCCAGCAGAGTTTTACCCGTGCCGGGAGGACCGATCAGCAGCACCCCGCGCGGGATACGCGCCCCGAGTGCGATATACTTATCGGGTTCGCGCAAAAAGTCCACGATCTCGACCAGTTCAGATTTCGCCGCTTCTTGACCCGCCACATCGACGAACGTGATTTTCGGTTTTTCCTTCGTGTATTCGCGTGCCTGAGTACGCCCAAAACCGAACACACCGCCCATTTGACGCTGTGCGTTGCGCGCCGACCAGACAAGGAAACCGATCAACAGCAGGAACGGTGCGAAATTGAGAATGATCGATAGGAGCGCGTTCGGCTGTGTGAACTGCCCGACGATCGTAACCCCGCGTTCACGGAGTGTCGTCACCAACGCCGGATCATTCTGCGGAATCAGCGTTGCGTTATAGCTGATGGCATCCCGCGCTTCGATACCCTGAGAGAGTAGGGGAGATCCGGGAACAGGGTAGCGTACTGCTTGCGAAAATCGCAGCGCAATCGAATCATTGTCGATCACTGCCTGAATGGTGACATCGCCCGCCACGAATTCACCGTTTTCGTCCGGCTGCGCGCCATAAGTGTCCACCAGTTCATACACCGCAGAATACGGAATCTGAACCGGGGATTCGGGCGTGAGCATATTGCTGATTTCTGGCGCATTGTTCAATGCCCAGATCAGGAGCACAATCAAGATAACCGGAATGAGCCAACGCGGAAGTTGGTTTAACGGGTTTGGCGGCGGCGGCTGCTGACCCGGCTCAGTCGGTTTCTCATTGGAGTTACGAGGACTCTGGTTTGGTGGAAATGCCATTCTGGATGCCTTTTTCTGGCAGTTAAGTTACGTTCATCCTAAGGGGAACGCATTAGATTCGTATAAACGTTTCCTTGAGCGAGGACTAGAAGAAACACTGATTCACGTATAATCGGAAGTGTATAAAGGCGGAATCGAGCAATGGACGATCCTAAAAAACCCACAAATTGGGACGAATATACTTTACCATCCAAGGCGACGATTGCGCGACGCCCCCGTGCTGAACAGGCAGATGCCCCCGGCACGCCAACCAGTGCGAGCGCCGCGCCGCCCGCAGGTGCGCCGCTCATCTTGCAGCACTTCTTTGATGGCGCGATCGACTTGGACAAGGAATTGACGGCACGGTTTGCAAATATGCCGCTTCTTTCGGTGATACGCGTGCGTCAGTTCGGCGGACGGGTGCGATCCGGTGCGGCGCTCATGACCGCTCAAGACGGATCGGCGGCGGTGATCGTGGAAGTTGATGCGGCGACCAAAGATGTACAGTTCACCTATACGTTAGGCGGAATGCTGGCGCTGTCGTTTCAAATCAGCCAACTCAGCGATATGGATCGCGCGCATTGGATCGAACCGATGCGCCGTGAAAACAGCGAAGTCGCGTTCTTGTGGAGTCAATCACGATGGGAAAACGATTACCTCATCTGCGCGGCGCACAAGCATCACACCAACTTTTTCGCGTTTTCCAGCCATAACACGCAAGCCGCCACCCGCCTGACCACGGATGTGAGCCGTAAACTGCTCAACTGGATCGCCGGATTCTGGTGATCCATTCTGTTCGCAAGGCACACTGGGAGAAGTAATGAATCGACTTCAGGCTGAAACCAGCCCGTATTTGCGTCAGCATGCCGAAAATCCGGTCGATTGGTATGCATGGGGTGCAGAGGCATTAGCCCGCGCACAGGCAGAAGATAAGCCGATCCTTCTCAGCATCGGTTACAGCGCCTGCCATTGGTGTCATGTTATGGCGCATGAGAGTTTTGAAGACCCCGCGACCGCCGACTTGATGAACCGCCTGTTCGTCAATATCAAGGTGGATCGGGAAGAACGCCCCGATTTGGACGACATCTATATGAACGCCGTTCAAGCGATGACCGGGGGCGGTGGTTGGCCCATGACCGTTTTTCTACTCCCCGATGGTCGTCCATTTTACGGCGGCACCTACTACCCGAAAACGCCGCGCTACGGATCGCCGTCGTTTGAGCAGGTCTTAAACGCTGTACACAATGCCTATCTCACCCGCCGCGCCGAAATGGAAGAAATGGCGGGCAAGCTCACCGATGCCCTGAAGCGTGATTCGCTCGGTTTGGGCGGCTTCTCCGATAACCTCACGCCTGATCTGCTTGATGGCGCGGCGCGTAAGATGCTCCAGAATGCCGATCACACTTACGGTGGATTCGGCGGTGCTCCCAAGTTTCCACAGCCGATGAATCTCGAATTTTTGCTGCGTTACTGGGCGCGCACCCGTGATCAAGCCGCGCTCGATCATGTTCTGCTCACGCTGCGAAAAATGGCGCGCGGCGGCATGTATGATCAAATTGGCGGCGGCTTTGCGCGCTACAGCGTTGATGCAATATGGCTTGTGCCGCACTTCGAGAAAATGCTCTACGACAATGCCCAGTTGAGCCGCCTTTATTTACACGCATGGCAGATCACAGGTGATCCGTTTTTCCGGCGCATTGCCGAAGAAGTTTATGAGTATCTGCTGCGCGAGATGACCTCGCACGAAGGCGGGTTCTACTCCGCAACCGACGCGGACAGCGAAGGCGAAGAAGGGAAGTTCTTCGTATGGGGCTGGAGCGAATTAGAAGCACTGCTCGGCGCAGACGCAGAGATTGCGATTGAATACTGGGGAGTAACCTCACGCGGCAACTTTGAGGGTCACAATATCCTGTATGTGCCGAACGACGACACCACCGCCGCCGAACGGCTCAACCTCACGGTAGACGAACTACGGGCGAAACTGGACGCGATCCGCGATAAGCTGTTCGCGGCGCGTGCTCAGCGCATCCCGCCGGGGTTGGATGACAAGATCATCACCGCATGGAACGGGCTTATGCTTGCCAGCCTTGCCGAAGCGGCGCGTATCTTCAAGCGCGCCGATTATCGGGATGCGGCGCTGCGGTCGGCTGATTTTCTGCTCGAAAAGCTCCGTAAGCCGGATGGACGCTTGTATCGCACCTACAAAGATGGTCAGGCGAAGGGTGACGGCTATCTTGAGGATTACGCTGCATTGATCGATGCGCTGATCGAAGTGTATCAACTGACGTACAGCGAGAAGTATTTTACGGCGGCGCGCCAGCTTGCCGATCATGCGTTGGAACATTTCCGCGCTGATGATGGCGGTTTCTTCGATACGAGCGACGAACACGAATCGCTGATCGTGCGACCGCGCAGCCTGCAAGATAACGCCGTGCCGAGCGGTAACGCGCTGTTCGCCCGCGCGTTGATCCGCTTGATGGCGTATACCGGACACACCGATTATGACGACGCTGCCCGCCGCACGCTGAATCCGTTGGCGAACGCGATGCGCGAATATCCGCAAGCATTCGGGGAGGGGTTGAACGCCGTCGATTCAGTCGTCAGTGGACTTGCCGAGATCGCGCTGGTGGGTGATCCGCACTCCGCCGAAACCGCCGCGCTAATCGACGTGATTCACGCGGCATATCGCCCCAATGTGATCACGGCGCTTTCGCCGGTGGATGTTGAAGGCGAGTCCATTATTCCGCTCTTAAGCTATCGCACGCGCAAGGCTGGCGCACCAACGGTCTATGTGTGCCGCCATTTCGCGTGTCAAATGCCTGTCACGACCCCGCCGGAAGTGGAAAAAGTGCTATGAGCGCTCAACCGCGCCAAATGCTGATCGTTGATGTCGAATCGACGTGTTGGGAGGCAAAACCTCCGCCCGGTCAGCAGAGCGAAATCATTGAGATAGGCATCTGCACGCTGGATTTGGATACGCTGCAAATCAGCCAAGGCAAGAGCATTCTCGTCAAGCCAATACGCAGCCGCGTAAGCCCGTTTTGCACACAGTTGACTTCACTCACGCCGGAAATGGTCGATCAAGGCGTAACGTTTGTGGATGCGTGTGCATTGATCGAACACGATTACGCGTCCAAGGATCATCTGTGGGGCAGTTGGGGCGTTTATGATTTGCGGATGTTTCAGGATCAATGTTCAAGTTTTGGCGTGCCGTATCCGTTTAGTGATCGTCACCTCAACATCAAGTGGTTGTTTGCAGATAAGCTGAACAAGAAGAAGCAGGTAGGGATGGCGCATGCGCTGGAACTGCTCAGGCTGTCCCTGAGGGGAACCCATCATCGCGGCGGGGATGATGCCCAGAATATCGCCGTGATCATGGCGTACATGCTCAAGCGCTTTGGGCTTGAGCTTCTCCCTGCCGCGCTGTAAAGGAGACGGATTTGTTTGGACAAAACGCAAGCCCACAAGAGCACTTCCGCCTGATTCTGATCACTGTTGTTGGTGGGGCGTTTGGGGCGGCGGGCTACCTGCTGGAAGAGCGTCCGCCGCAGTGGGCAGGCGGTCAGTATCGCTTTCACACCGACTTGGGCAACGGGCTGAACGGGTTTATCGAGTTCATGCACTTGTATTACGCGGAGGGCAAACCGTCGCGCTTTCGGGTAACGCTCACACGCACCGATCAACTCGTGCCGAATTTAGCCTCAACCCATCCGCGTTTTGTTCATCGTTCGCTTGCGGAGCTTGTCGTCGAAGATTTCGGCGTTGCTATTCTGCCATCTGCTGATCATTGGTGGACATACGAGAACGGTGATACGCGGGCGCTCGGTTTGGCGCTCGGCGAAGCGGGATCGCTTATGGTTGGCTACGGTATTCCTTACTTGGCGGGCAATCTTGAACCGCCTAATCGTTAAGCGTGGGTAGACCAGCACACGGATAAAATAAGCTGACGATCCCCCTACGATAGAGGGGGATCGGCGTTTCTGACTGGTCACAGACGCATGGGCGGGTAAAATGCGCGTTTATGATGAACAAACTGCGATTTCTCCTGCTCCCGGCGGCGCTGATCGCGCTTGCCTTGAATTCCGGATGCTCACCTCAAGGAGCGGTCACCTATGTGATCGTAACCGGAAATCCGCCTACGCCCGTTGGCTTTGAAAGCACGCTCACGGCTCAGGCATTTGTGCCGACAACGCCCCCCACCGAAACGCCGATCCCAACACTGGCGCACCCCCCGGAAGACTTACTCGCGCAAGCGACACGTTTTCGTATCAACGGCTATTTTGAAGACGCGGTCGAGATGTATCGCTTAATCCTCGCACAGGGGCAGAACGTCCCATCATCGCTTCGAGCAGAAGCCGCATTCAACCTCGGTGGTTCTGCGCTGCGGGAAGGGTTTTTCGACGATGCCGCCGGTGCGATGACGCTGTTCATCAACCAATTTCCCGATGATGCGCGGTTGGCTCAGGCGTTTTTCCTACGCGGCGACGCGTATATGGGCTTGGGGCGCTGGATCGAAGCGATCAATGATTTTTCGACATACTTGGAACGGCGATCGGGGCTGATCGACAGCTATGTATATGAGCGGATTGGCGACGGGTTGGTTGCAATCGGGCAGTTTGACGCGGCAATCAACAACTATGTGAATGCGGCGAATGCCTCGCGCAGTTTGGTGTCTCAGCTTGCGCTGCGTGAGCGTGTCGCACAGGTCGAAATCAGTGCAGGGCGGTCGGTGGATGCAATCGCCCAATACGACGCGATTCTCACAGCGGCGGAAAACGTCTCGTATCGCGCCAATATTGAATTAGCGGCGGCGCAAACACTCCTAAACGCGGGCGATGTCGAAAATGCGATGCTGCGCTTCTTACGCATCTTGAACAATTACTCGGATACGGCAGCGGCGTTTACCGCGTCCAACGTGCTAATCGCGCGCGGCGTAGAGATCAATTCGTACTTGCGTGGGCGTGCGGCATTCGTGTATGGGGATTATCAAGCGGCGATTGAGGCGTTTAATACACACAGCATCCAGACATCGACCGCGAATATCAATCCTGAAATGTATCTGCTGTTGGGACGTGCGTATCGCGAAATCGGCAGTACCGCGGCGGCGCTTACCGCGTTCCAAACGATCCTCGACCAGTTTCCGAGTTCACCCGTATTCGGGGAAGCACTTCTCGAACAGGGGCGCACCCGTTTCTTGAATGGCGATATTCCGGCGGCGATCCAATTCTATTTGAGTATCGCGGATACCTATGATTATCTACCCGAAGCGGCGGAAGCGCTGTGGCGGGCGGGGTATCTCTACAGCACCAATAATGATCCCGCACAAGCACGGATCACTTTCGAACGTTTGGCGGATCGCTACCCCGATTCGGAACAAGCAGCAAGCGGTTTGCTGCTCGCGGCGAGCGCCGCAGTCGCGGTCAGCGACTCGCGTGCTGCGGAGAGGTTCTATCTGGAAGCAGCGAATAAGACAAGCGGCGAGGACGCAGCGAACGCGCTCCTTTCTGCCGGGCAATTAGCGCTTCAGCGCGGTGATACGACTGCCGCGACCGATGCCCTTCAGCGCGCCGCGCAAGCCGCCCCCGACAGCTATTTCGCGGCGCGTGCGCGTGACATCATCACAGGCGGCGTACCCTTCGCACCACCTCCGGCGTATCGCTTCGAATTTGACGAAGCCGCCGACCGTGCCGCCGCCGAAGCATGGCTCGTCTCGACGTTCAGCTTGACGGCGACAGGCGATCTATCAGCGCTTTCGCCGGAACTTGCCGCCGATTCGCGCATCATTCGTGGACAGGAATTGTGGACAGTTGGCGCATACGAAGAATCACTCGCTGAATTCAGCGATCTGATCGACGCGAACGCCACGAATCCGCTGGCATCGTATCAACTCGCGGTCTATTTCCGCGAACTCACCGCATATCAAAGTTCGGTTTTCGCGGCGGCAAACGTAATCCGCATCGCGAATGTCGGCACGCTCGATGCTCCGGCATATATCGCCCGCATGCGCTATCCGGCGTATTACAGCGATCTGGTTCGCTCGTCCGGGCAGCGGCACGGTGTCGATCCGTTGCTGCTGCTGTCGTTGATCCGCCATGAGAGCCTGTTCGATACTTACGCGACAGCGGCGGCGGGCGAAAAAGGATTGACACAGGTCATCCCGTCCACGGCAGAGTACATCGCGGAGCAGTTGAATTTTCCCGATTATCAGCATTCGGATTTGTTCCGTCCATATGCCGGAATTGAGTTCGGGGCGTACTATCTGGGGGAACAACTTCGCACGTTTAGCGGTAATGTTACCGCTTCGCTGGCAGGTTACAACGCGGGACCGGGGCGGTCGCTTTCATGGCTGGAAATATCCGGCGGTGAGCATGATATGTTCTTAACGACGATCACGATCAGTTCAACAAGGACGTATGTCCAACGCATCTACGGTTTCTATAACATTTATCGCGCGTTATATGGCGGTTAACGCCTAGGATCCAAAAAGGGGATGTCCCCCTTCCACTATCGATCGAGCAGAAAGTGTTAGGGGGACAAGATAACTACATCTCTGATGAATTCTGCCCAAGCATCGACCGCACCTTTGACACGAGGTCATGATGCAAGATCGGCTTCGGAAGGTAATCATTCGCACCTGCTTCGATGCCGCGAATGATGCTTTCCGCATCGCCCCGCGCCGAAAGAATGAGGACAGGTGTTTTGCGAAGCGCCTCACGCTGACGAATTACCCCACACAACTCGATACCATCCATACCCGGCATCATTACATCGAGAATGATGAGATCCGGGGTATACTCGTCGAGGACTGTCAGGGCTTGCTGTGCATCACGAGCCTTCTGGACATCGAACCCGCCGCGCTCCAACATGATTCCGATCAATGTTAGTGCGCCGATTTCGTCATCCACTACTAGTATTTGACGTTTCATTGGGAGAACCTCTTCACCCGAAGTGCTGTGTCGAGTGCGCAACCTGTCAGTCAAGCAATACGTAAATGATCTTGGGAGTCTTCCGGTAACAGCCCACCCTATGAAAAGTTTAGCATCACTAGGGGCATGCGGCAACGTGAGAAGTCGTAAGACTTTCTATGTAGCGTGTACAGAAGCACGAAGGAGAACCGATCATGCCGTCCACTACGGCGATCAAGGTCGAACACATTTCTAAATCATACGGGAATTTCCGCGCAGTCGATGACCTAACGTTTGAAGTCTACAACGGCGAAATCTTCGCTATGCTGGGACCCAACGGCGCAGGAAAAAGCACAACTATCCGCATGATCCTCGATATTCTCAAACCGGACACCGGTTCCATCGAGATCTTCGGCGCGCGCATCACGGATGCGACCAAGAACCGAATCGGATACCTACCGGAAGAACGAGGACTGTACCGGGGTGTTCCCGTGTTGGAAGTGATGACCTACCTCGGCACGTTGAAAGGTTTATCCCGTGCCGATGCGCGTAAACGCAGTTTGACCTATCTCGAACGCTTTGATCTAATGGCATTCGCCAAGAAAAAAGTGAGCGATCTCAGTAAGGGTATGCAGCAGAAAGCACAACTTGCCGTAACACTTCTCCACGATCCCGAATTGATCATCATCGATGAGCCGTTCAGCGGTCTTGACCCCGTGAATACGCTGCTGATCGAAGAAGTGATCAAAGAATTCCGCGCCAAAGGTGGCGCAATCGTGATGAGTACCCACCAGATGTATCAGGTGGAATATCTGGCGGATCGGCTGGTCATGATCAATAAAGGAACACAGGCGCTTTACGGCAAAGTTGACGAAGTGCGCTCTCGGTATGCCCTCCCGGCGGTGATTGTCGAAGGAAAGGGCGACTGGACGACGATACCCGGCATTGAGCGGACTGAAAAAGAGGACGGCGGACGCGGAACACTGCTGTTCTTGAAGCACGGCGTTGAGCCGGATCATGTGCTGGCGCAGATGGCACAGCGCCCAGATGTGCAGTTACAGCGGTTTGAACTCGCCGTGCCGCGCTTGAACGATATCTTTATCGAAGTCGTGGAGCAGGGGCGGAATGGAGCGTAAATCATGAATAAAGCATGGTTGATCGCCCGACAGGAATTTATCACCAACGTCAAGAAACCTTCGTTTCTGTTTTCGGCGTTTGGGATCCCAGTGGTCATCGTCGTTATCATGTTTGTGATCGTGGGGATTCTGCTCGAAACCGAAGAAAACACAGAACGAATCGGCGCAGTGGCATATGTCGATCAATCCGGTGTGCTGGCGGACGCGGTACAAGTTCCGGAGAATTTCGCGTCGTATCCGAGCATTGAAGCCGCCCGCGCAGCGTTGGAGCAGGATGAAATCGGCGCGTATTTTGTCATCCCGGAAGATTATGTGACGACTGGCATAGTGGATGTCGTCAGCAGCACCAATCTACCGGAAGCGCTGCAAGACACATTTGACGGTTTCTTGATCGCCAATCTTGGGCGCGATCTGGATGCTGGAACGATCGAACGCTTGATCGAACCGGTCAATTCGCAGATTTTGACGCTCGACACGGGACGTATGATCGCGCCAGAGGCGTTTTTCGTCGTCTTGTTCATGCCGTTCATCTTCGTGTTCGTATTCATGATGGGATCGCAGACCACCAGCACCTACCTGATGAGCAGCGTGGTTGAAGAAAAAACCAACCGCCTCATGGAGATTCTGATCACCAGTGTGACGCCGTTTCAGCTTCTACTGGGCAAAATCCTCGGCTTGGGCGCGCTTGGTTTGCTCCAGCTAACCGTCTGGTTGGTGGCTGGCGCGCTGGTCCTCACATTCGGGCAGTCGATGGCATTCCTGCAAGGTGTCAGCGTTCCGGCGGATATGGTTATCCTCGGATTGATCTTCTTCACGCTGAACTACTTCCTATTCGCCAGTTTGATGGCGGGGATCGGTGCGGTTGCGGGAACGGAAGCGGAAAGTCGCCAATATGCGAGCATTTTCTCGCTTATTACGGTGATCCCGTTCTTCCTGATCATCAGCTTTTTCACCGATCCAAATGGACCGGTTGTCACGTTCTTGACGCTTTTCCCGTTCACATCGCCGATCTCAGTGATCATGCGCGTTGCGTGGGGATCAATGCCGATTGAACAGATCATCCTGAGCATTGTAATCCTGTTGGTGACAACGATCATCGTGATCTGGGTTTCGGCGCGTATCTTCCGGTGGGCGCTCCTGTTATACGGGAAACGTCCGAGTCTGCGGCAGATTTTTTCCGCGCTCCGACGCGCTCCAACAATGGCGACAACTGCTCCGACGAGTACCACCGAAAACGGAGGACGCTAGATCATGGCGCATATGCTGACTGTATTCCTCTATGAACTGAAACGGAATTTCCGGCGTCCGGGATTCTTGTTCACCACGTTTGGCGTGCCGGTGCTGCTGTTTCTCGCCACTAACGTGATCGGCGATCTTGCCGCGCAGAACACCAGCATCAACAGCACCGATCCTGAAGCAATTCAGGAATTTACGGAGCAGTTTGATCCAACGATGTCACCCAATGTCGGTTTGGTCGATCTGTCCGGCGTATTCGGAGAGGTTACTGTTCCAGATACGTGGCAGCGTTTTGACACCGACGAAGAAGCCCGCGCCGCCATCGCAGCGGAAGTAATCGATCTGTATTACTTGATCGAGGCGGATTATCTCGAAACCGGAGACGTAATCACG
Source organism: uncultured Chloroflexota bacterium (assembly GCA_937927665.1). Lineage (GTDB taxonomy): Bacteria > Chloroflexota > Anaerolineae > Aggregatilineales > Phototrophicaceae > Flexifilum. The sequence continues at coordinate 7,546 of CALBRY010000155.1, read as the reverse complement.
GTCGTTCCCGAATTTCAGATGAACGCGATGGGCGACTCGACACTGTCAAGCATCGCGCGGCAGTATTTCTCGCAAGGTGTTGATCCGGATATCGCGGCACGCATTGTTTATCCGGCGATCTACAGCGAAGAAAACCTGACGTTAACGGCGACCGTTGACGGCAAGGTGAACGAAGATGCAACCTTCCTGATCGTGTATGCGTTTGCGCTTACGCTGATGGTCACGCTGTTTATGACCAACGGGTATTTGATGCAGACGCTGATCGAGGAAAAAGAGACGCGCTTGGTGGAAATCCTCGTCTCGATGGTACGTCCTTTGCACCTTCTCGCCGGGAAAATTCTCGCGCTTGGTGTGCTCGGCTTGTTGCAGATCGTGGTATGGATTGGCGGGATGATCCTGCTGGTTAATATCGCGGGTGGACAGCAGGCGCAGAACATTGGGGAAGCGGTTGGAGCGCTTGGTTTGCTGGCGAATCTGCAACTGCCGCTCGATATACTGCCGATCTTGCTGGTTTACTTCCTGCTGTCGTATCTGATGTTCGCAGGGTTCTACAGCGTGATCAGCGCGATCTCGAATTCGATGCGCGAAGGACCGCAGTACGCCGTCGTATTTATGCTTCCGGCGCTTGCTCCGTTCTATTTCCTGTCGCTGTTCGCTACGACGCCTGATGCACCGCTTGTTGTGTTTCTGAGTTTGTTCCCGCTCACCGCGCCGATCAGCATGACTGCACGGTTGGTCGTGAGCGAAGTCCCGTTCTGGCAGATCGCGTTAAGCATCGGCTTGCTGGCGCTCACCGTTGTATTTGCGATTTGGTTGGCGGCGCGTGTGTTCCGCGCGGGTGTACTGCTTGCGGGTAACGTGCCGAAACTGAAGGATATTCCGGCGATCATTCGCGGATAAACGCAGTTAGAAAGCACAAGTTAAAAGTTGAAAGTCAGCCGTTTTTCGGCTTGTCACTTTCAACTTTTAACATTTAACTGCTTTTTGTTACTGCTGTGCCCAGCGGACAATGCCCAACTGGAAATCGCTGATCAGCGCGTCATGGTGCGGAACAACACGCACGGAAAGTCCGCGTTCGCCGCTGGTGACATAACTCACTTTTGCGGTAAACGTGTAGGTGCCGTTGCTGCCGCTCTGCGGAATCATATCGACCGCTTCCCCGTTTTCGCCAATTTCGCCGCGTGTGGTCAGCGGCGCGGAATACAACTGCACGCGCACATCTTTGGGCGTGAGCGTCCCCAACTTGACGGATGCCGTTACTTCTACTTCCATACCCACCGTGACCGTACGTTCTGCTACACTCACCTGATCGATATTGACATGTTCCCAACTCGTGCCGAGTTTGTAGCGCCACCGCGAAAAATCAAGCCCATGCTCAAGATTGGGCGTGGTCATCTCGACGAGGCGCTGATAGGCGGGAATATACAGGTTTGTCGTGTATTCCTGCACCATGCGATGCGTATTGAAGAACGGCGCGAGCTTCTGGAGTCCATGTTTCATCTTGCCGACCCACGCACGCGGAACGTTATCGCGCCCGCGCTCGTAGAAACCGGGGATAATTTCGCGTTCGAGCAGATTATACAGCGCCGTGCTTTCCACATAATCCTGTAGATCGCCATCACTGTCAGCGTAGTTTTCGCGTCCGCCAATTGCCCAACCGACCGACGGATCATAGCCTTCGTCCCACCAACCATCGAGGACGGAGCAGTTCAAGCCGCCGTTGTAGATCACTTTCATGCCGCTTGTACCGCTTGCTTCTTTCGGGCGGCGCGGGTTATTCAGCCACACATCGACACCCTGCACGAGATACCGCGCGACGTGCATATCGTAGTCTTCGACGAACACGAGCGAGTGCTTGAATTCGGGAAGCTGTGACATGCGGACGATCTGGCGGATGAACTCTTTGCCTTCGGTATCGTGTGGGTGAGCCTTACCCGCGAAGATGATCTGTACGGGTGCTTCCGGGTTGTTCAGGATGCGCGCCAGTCGTTCAGGATCGCGGAACAGCATCGTCGCCCGCTTGTAGGTCGCAAAGCGGCGCGCAAAACCAATCGTCAGCGCATCCGGGTTGAGTAGTTCACCCGCGTTTTCCAGTTCACTTTGCGGAGCGCCCCGGCGCTGAAGCGATTCGATCACACGTTCGCGTACAAACGCGATCAAGCGTTCGCGGCGGCGCTCATGGGTGCGCCAGAGTTCCGTATCGGGGATCGTCTGCGCTTCTTCCCAAATATCGGCGCGGTATTCTTCGTTGCGCCAGCGTGGGTTGAGATAGCGATCAAACAACTGCGCCATTTCACCGCTGACCCATGTTTGCAAATGAATCCCGTTGGTGACAGCGCTGATCGGGATTTCATGACGCGGAATATTGGGATACATCCACTGCCACAGCCCGCGTGAGACTTCGCCATGCAGCGCCGAAACACCATTCGCCGCGCCCGAAAGATGGAGCGCTAGAACTGCCATCGAGAAAAGTTCGTAACTTCCCATATTCTCGCGCCCAAGCGAGATGAACCGCTCACGATCCAAGCCGAGCGACTCCCAATAGGGCGGGAAGTGTTCATCGATCAAATCATAGCCGAAACGCTCTAGACCTGCCGGAACCGGCGTATGGGTCGTAAAGACATTCGACGCAGCGAGAATATCGCGCGCTTCGTAGAAATTCAGCTTGTGCCTGCCCATAAACAGACGAATACGCTCCAGCGCGAGGAAGGCTGAATGCGGCTCGTTCATGTGGCAAACATCGGGGTGAAGTCCCATCGCCTCAAGCGCGCGGATGCCGCCGATACCCATCAGAATCTCTTGACGGATGCGGGTACGCTTATCGCCGCCGTACAAACGGTCGGTGAGGTTGCGGTCTTCTTCGCGTGGATTATCGGAGATGTTCGAATCGAGGAGGAACAGCGGAATACGACCGACCTGCATCCGCCAAACTTGCGCGTACAGATCATGTCCCGGCAGCGGTACGGCGATCTTGAGTACCGAGCCATCGGGATTACGCACCAATGAGACGGGCAGATTCGCCCAATCGTTGATCGGATAACGTTCTTGTTGATACCCGTCAGCATTCAAATATTGACGGAAATAACCTTCTTGATACAGAAGCCCTACACCGACCATCGGCAGCCCGAGGTCGCTGGCGCTTTTCATGTGGTCGCCGCTCAGAATACCCAAACCGCCCGAATAATTCTGAACACACTCGGTAATGCCGAATTCCATCGAAAAATAGGCGTAAACCGGGTTTCCCAGTTCCCTATAGTTCGTGGCATACCATGTGTTCGGATCGTTGAGATAGGTATCTAAGCTCTCTAATGCGCGGCGGTAATGCACCATGAACGCCGGATCGTCACAAATAGCATACAGACGTTCCTGACTGATCATGCCGAGCATAGCAACCGGATTATGTCCAGTGTTTTCCCACAGTTCGCGGTCTAGGCGGCGAAACAAGGCGATGGTGTCGTGATCCCATGCCCACCGGAGATTATACGCGAGATCGTGAAGTCCCTTGAGCGCGTCCGGTAAATTCGGGACAACGCTAACAACGGCAACGGGTTTGACCATAATGACTCCTCAAAGTCCAGTGCGATTGTCAGGATAGCCCGTTTCGCAAATCTCGGCAAGGATGCAGAAAATCACACATTATTCCATCTATCCAATCGCGGTGATGAAAATTACCCCACATACTCTGTGCATTTTTTCACACGACCACCCTTTAGATTCCATTCGGATTGTGCTACAAAATCATGTCATGGCGTCTGCGCGCTTCATAAGCGACGTCTCTGTGCCAGTATCACGGTTAGGATGCAAACAATCATGCTGAAGAAGCAGTTTCTCAAGACCAAGCCGGTCTGCAAAGTGACATTCTCGCTGCCCGCCAGTGTTCAGGGCGAGTCCGTTCATCTGGTAGGCGACTTCAACGATTGGAGCGAAGAATCACTGCCGATGAAACGGCAGAAAGACGGCAGCTTCACGCTGGTCGTGACCCTCGAAAAAGGGAAGGAATTTCAGTTCCGCTATCTGGTGAATGGCGCGGAATGGCACAATGATTGGGAAGCCGATCACTATGTTCCCAATCCGTTCAGCGGTGATAATTCGGTCGTGTCCACTGTCGATACGGGTGAAGAGTCGGACGACGCGGAGTAGTTATCGCAGTCATGATCGCCGCCCCTCTTGGTTTGCCAAAAGGGGCGGCTGTTTTATGGCTTATTTCTTGCCTTTGTAACCCACACGTGTGCCGCTGGGGACTACTTTGTTTGGATAGCTGTCGAATTCTTCAGGGCGTAGGTCTGTCCCGAGAATCGAACTGGGTCCAATCGTGAAGCCTGCCGGAACATGCGCGTTCTTGCCCACACAGACGATTCCAAGTTCACCCATCGTGTTGATCGCGCCGACATGCGCGTTCGCGCCGATGATCACGATCTTATCCAGAATTGCCCGTTCGACGACCGCGCCCGCCTCGATATACGAGTCGGTCAAAATGACCGATTCGCGGATGACGGCGTTGGGACCAACGAATACCCCCGGTGAAAGCACCGAACGTTCGACAATGGCACCTTCGCTGATGATCGCACCATTGCAGATCATACTGTTGCGAATCTGCGCGCCCGCTGCGATTTGCGCCGGGGCGCGCTCCTCGCTGCGCGTATGCACCACCCATGTACGATCGTTCAAATTGAGCGACGGCGGCGAATTGAGCAAGTCCATATGGGCTTCCCAATACGACTCGATCGTACCGACATCCAGCCAGTAGCCGCCGTAGATGTAAGCGAACAGATTCATATTCTCGCGCACCATGCGCGGGATGATATTCTTGCCAAAATCGTGATCGCTGCCTTCGCCCATGTCACGATCTTCGCGAAGAAGCTGTTCCAACACATCGTAATTGAACAGATAAACGCCCATGCTGGCGAGATTGCTCGGCGGATTGACAGGTTTTTCGATGAATGCCGAAACGCGCGCGTTCGCATCAACATCGAGGATGCCGTAGCGACTTGCTTCATCGAGCGGCACGGAGATTGCGCAGATCGTCACATCCGCCCGCTTATCGCGGTGGAACTGGATCACCGTGTCATAGTCCATCTGGTAAATATGATCGCCGGAGAGGATGAGCACATAATCCGGGCGACCGCGCCGCACGAAGTTGAGATTCTGCTGCACGGCGTCGGCTGTGCCTGAATACCAATCGGTATCGTAGCGACCTTTATACGGCTGCAAAATTTGCACGCCGCCTGTAAACGAGCGGTCGAGATCCCACGGGCGACCGCGTTCAATGTGATCGTTAAGGCTGTGAGGACGGTACTGGGTCAAGATTAACACGTCAAAAATGCCGCTGTTCACACAATTCGACAGTGTGAAATCGATGATCCGGTATTTGCCCCCAAATGGCACGGCAGGTTTGGCGCGTTTCTGCGTCAAAGTTGCCAATCGCGTTCCTTCACCGCCTGCGAGAATGACTGCTTTCGTCTTCATCCTCTGATTTATCCCTTCTTTGAAATCTGCCGGTATAAAGTAATGTATTCGTCCGCGCTCTTTGTCCAGCTAAAATCCGTTCGCATGGCGCGTTCCTGCATCCGACGCCACGCATACGGGCTGCTGCGGTAAGTATCCAACGCCCATTGGAGCGTGCCATAAACGGCGTCTGGTGTTTCCCATTCAAACACAAATCCCGTGCCGGTTTCTGCCGCCGCGTTGTCGTAGTTGATCACAGTGTCGGCAAGCCCGCCCGTCGCTCGCACCAGCGGAAGCGATCCGTAACGCATGGCGAACATCTGGCTTGTACCGCACGGCTCATAGCGACTTGGCATCAAGAAAAGGTCGCTGCCGCCATAAATCCGCTGTGCTTGAGCAGCACTGTAACCGAGATAAACCCGCGCCTTATCGCGGTAATCTTCGCTGATCTGGAACAGCGCGTTTTCGATTCCGTACTCACCCGCACCAAGCGCGACAAACTGCACATCGCGTTCGGAAAGGATTTGTCGCAGTGGACCCACCGCGAGATCCATCCCTTTTTGAGCGACAAGGCGGCTGACCAAACCGATCAGCGGGACATCGTCGCGCACAGGCAGTCCTGCATCGGTTTGAAGCTGTCGTTTGTTGGGAAGCCGTGCCGTCGCGAAGTTATCCGCGTTGAAGTGCGAAACGAGCTGTGGATCGACTTCGGGATTCCAGCGTCCAGCATCGATTCCGTTTAGGATACCGACGAGATTCATCACACGGGCGCGCAGCAGTTGATCCAGACCATACCCTTGATATGGATATTGAATCTCGACGGCGTAACGCGGGCTGACCGTCGTTATAACATCCGCATACCCGATCCCGATCGCCATCAAGTTATCAGTTTTGCCAAGCCGCGCCAGATCAGGGTGATCATCACGTCCCGGGATGCCGTATTCCCACATCCACCCGCCGACATATTCCCCTTGATAGGCGAGGTTGTGGATCGTGAACATTGTCCCAACGCTTGACCAATGCGGCTGTTCTTGACGGGCGCGGCTGACCAAGAACGGGATCAATCCGGTGTGCCAGTCATTCGCATGGATGACATCGGGCATCCAGCCTTGATAAGCGTTGAGCGCATCACACACGGCAAGCGCCGCCTGAGAAAACAGTGTAAAGCGCGGGACATCCATTTCCCAGCCTTGATAAACGCCCGGCTCAAAGCCGAAATACGGCTGTGCGCGCAGAAAATAAATCGGCACACTTTCGTATTCCGTCATGTAAAGTCCGCAGTGAGTGACACCGGTACGGCGATGGACTTCAAAATCGAGGACGTAGCGCGTATTCCAGCGCTCCTTATCGATAAAGCCGTAATCAGGCATCAAAACACGGGCATCGATACCCTGTTGGCGCAGCGCTTTCGGGAGCGACCCCACCACATCGGCAAGTCCGCCAATTTTTGCAAATGGATCAACTTCGGCACTGGTGAATAAGACTTTCATGATGTGCTTCCCTTTGTAGGGTGGGAGCGCCATCACGCGCCCCCGTGCTGCATGGTTAACGCCCGTTATTGGCTCTGGCAATAAAATCGTATGGGTACAGCTCTGGCGGCGTGCTGATCTGGGTGAGATCGCTCATCTGTTTTTCGGTCAGGCTCCACCCGGCAGCGCCGAGATTGTCCTGCAAATGGGAACGGGTGCGCGCTCCGGTAATCGGCGCGGTGACTCCCGGCATTTGCAGAAGCCAGCGCAGCGCAACCTGAGCAGGTGATTTGCCTGTTTCCTCTGCCACGCGGAACAGCATATCTAGGATCGCCCATGTGCGATCGTTGGCGTAGGTATCCCAACGTTCGCTCCAGCCTTTTTTCGCCGCTTCGTCGATGCGCGTGTTTTCGATTGGTGCATTCATCCCGCGTTTGTATTTGCCGCTCAACCAGCCGCCGCGCAGCGGACTCCACGGGATGATCCCCAACCCTTCGTTGAGGCATACCGGAACGAGTTCGTTTTCTGTCCAGCGATCCAGCATGTTATAGAGCGGCTGCAAACAGGCGTAGATTTCCCACCCATGCGCGCGGCTCATATCGACGGCTTTCTGAAGCTGCCATCCGCTGTAA
>CALBRY010000154.1 GCA_937927665.1 uncultured Chloroflexota bacterium | reverse complement strand
CGGGCGATCACCGCGTTCCTCAATCAATATGTGATATTCGGGTAAACGGAGCGAAGGGAATGAGGGAAACGTATTTCCCTCATTCTCTTCACAGGACAGGGCATGCCCTGTCCCTACAGATGGTTTCCACATTCCATAGGACAGGGCATGCCCTGTCCCTACAAACTTGTTAGCGGATTACTTCGACGCCGCCCATGTAGGGGACGAGTACTTCAGGGACGACGATGCTGCCGTCTGCCTGCTGATAGTTCTCCATGATGGCGATGATGACACGCGGAGTCGCCAAACCGCTGCCATTGAGCGTATGGAGGAAGCGCCCGCGTTTGCCATCTTCCGGGCGATATTTCAGGTTGGCGCGCCGTGCCTGAAAATCTTCGGTATTGGAGCAGGACGACACTTCCAGCCATTCACCGCTGCCCGCCGCGAAAATTTCGATGTCGTATTTCTTCGCCGCGCTGAAGCCCAGATCGCCGGAGACGATTTCCAAACGGCGGAACGGCAGTTTGAGTTTGCGCGGAATATCACACGCGGCGTCGGTCAAGCTCTCCAGTTCGGCATAGCTGGTTTCGGGGGTGGTGAACTTGTACAGCTCAACTTTTTCAAATTGATGCACACGCTTGATACCGCGCACATCACGCCCCGCCGCCATGCGCTCACGTCGGAAGCAGGGGGTATGCGCCGCGTAATAGAGCGGCAGCATCGATTCTTCGAGAATTTCATCGCGGTGCAGGTTGGTGATCGCTACTTCAGCCGTCGGCAGCATATACAGATCGGCATCGGCATCGTAATAGACAGCATCGCGGAACTTGGGGAACTGCCCTGCGCCGAAGAACATCTCCTCTTTGACGAGGTTCGGGAGATAGAGTTCGGTAAAGCCGTGTTCGCGGGCATTATCCAAGAACAGGTTGATTAGTGCCCGCTGAAGGCGCGCTCCCATGCCTTTTAAGACATAGCCGCGTGTGCCCGCCATGCGAACGCCGCGCTCAAAGTCGATGATGTCGAGCGCTGTACCCAGTTCCCAATGCGGTTTGGGCGTGAAATCAAATTCGGGCATTTCGCCTTCGGGCTTGTGCGCGATGTTGAACGTGTCGTTTTCGAAAACCGGCACGCTTTCGTGCGGCAGATTGGGAATCCACGACAGATTTTCTTCGAGTGCCGCATCAACGCCGCGTAATTCCTCGTTGATCGTTTCGACACGCGCGCCTAACCCGCCCAACGATTTGAGCAGGTCTTCCAGCGCCGCACCTGCCGGTGCTGCGTCCGCCGGAACTGCCGCGCCGCTCAAATAGTTGGCGGCGAGTTCGTAATCCTTCGCCTCGATCGCTAAACGCGCCGCGTTTGCGGCGGCGATTTTCATCTCGTCGGACATTTGACGGCTGCCGCGCAGACCACCATATGCCTTGTTGAGCTTGTTACGCGCCGCCTGAAGGGTTTCGCCTTCGTTGATTAGCTGGCGGCGCTGAAGATCGAGGGCGAGGATCGCGTCGATGCGTTCAAGCGCGGCGGGATCATAGAGCTTGGCGATTTGTGCTTTTACCCAGTCGGGCTTTTCGCGGATCAGTGCAATATCGAGCATGAGTCTTTCTCCTGATGATGATGTGTGACGTTGTTAAATCGTGGAGTCTTCTTCGAGCGCTTGCTTGAACCGTTCGGCGTCTGATGCGCCTGAAGTGGCTGACTGCGCCGTGCTCTCCACTGACTCCGGTGGGAGCGGGCGTGTGAAATCACGATATAAGCGCACCGCCGCCAACGCGCCGCCGATCAAAATTGCGGCGATCACCATCGCATCGAAAAACTGCGGCGTAAGCGAATTCAGAAACTCATCCATGCAGACACCTCAAACAACAACAAATGACAAAGGTGCAAAGATAACAAAAAACGCCATCCCCTGAACCGGAATGGCGTTAAGAAGCCGAATACGGAAAAGGGACAGCGTTAGGATCGATCCGTTGATGAGCCGAGCAGGGCGAAATCGTCACGCCACATGGGAAGGCGAATAGAGACGGTTGTACCGACCCCTTCTTCACTTTGAAACCACATGCGCCCATTCATCGCTTCGATCTCGTGTTTCGCTAAAAACAAACTCAAGCCATAGCCGAATTCGCCGATAATCTGGGGCTGACGCGACCGCGCGAACGGCTGGAATACCCGTTCATTTTCGCTGGTGCGAATCCCATAACCTTCATCCGAGACATCGATTTGCACCGTATGATCGCGGCGGTTGGGATGTGCCCGCACATGAATTGGCGTGGCTTTCATGCTGTACATAATAGCATTTCGCAAAATGTCCCGCAAGACGCGCGTTACATAAGGCGCAGACGCGAAAATGCCAATATCCGGCGCGATGCTGATGTTCAGGCGGGCGCGGTGGCTTTCGCTGCTCAGGTCGCTTTCCGGGTCGAGGAGCGGCGATTCGTCGATTTCTTCGACAAAACTACCGACAAAATCGAGCAGATCGATTTTTCGCATTTCGCCGGTCATCATCTCTTTGATGCGCCCGGTGCGGATGTTCTCCAAGCGAGTCATCATGCCTGTGAGATAGCCGAGACGGTGCATGTGAATATCGATCAAGCGGGTAAAGCCGCCGATGCGGTGGATCAGCTTATCGAGGCTTTCGCCCGGTTTTTGAAGCTGTAAACTGCGGCTGATTAACTGGGCGTGTCCCTGTGTGGAGTCCACGCCGCTGAATACTTCGCCCATGTAGAACGTGAGCAGATCGCTCACGATCGTCCAATCGGGCTGTTCGATACTGACGACGGTGAGCAGTTCGCCGCGCCCGCCCTTTTGTACAGCGATCCACGCGGGTAGATATTCGCCGGAACGGTACATCTGGAAGCGCTGTGTTTCGCCGGTTTCCAAGGCACGGGTGCGGACTTCTTCGGCGGTAAAATTCGGGTCAGCGATGCGCGTATTCATCAAGGCAACCGCCGCCGTCCAGCCTTCCGAACGTACCATTCGAAAATCGGGACCGAGAAGCTGGCGTGCGGTGTGATTAAACGCGGTGAGTTTGCCCGATCCATCAAAAATGAGGATGGCTTGCCCGAGTGCATCTATCAGGGTTTGCGTATCGAGTGGATTGGTCATGAGGCATTCCCACCCCTACATAAAAGCGGCGCACAAATGAAGCAGCAATGATGAACTGCATGCATATGCGTCATTGTAACGGAAAAGCGCCGCGCGCGTGTGTGGGATTTAAAATCATCAACGCAAGGTCACAAAGACTTTCGTTCGTCTCGGCGTCTTTGCGTTGATGTGTGGCGATTTAGGCTTCTTGTTCGGCGCGGAGGTGCGGGAACAGCAGCACATCGCGGATCGTGCGTTGATCGGTGAGCAGCATCACGAGGCGATCGATCCCCATGCCGAATCCGCCGGTTGGCGGCATGCCGTAGCGCATCGCCCGCAGATAATCTTCGTCGGTCGGGGTTGCGTCGTCATCTTCGGGGCGATAAAGCGCCGCCATCTCTAAAAAGCGCTGTTCTTGATCACGCGGGTCGTTGAGTTCGGTAAACGCGTTGCCGAATTCCATCCCGTGAATATAGAACTCAAAGCGTTCGACATGGACATCATCATAGGCGACACGCTTGGCGAACGGCGAAATATCGATCGGGTAATCCGTGATAAACGTCGGCTGGATCAGGTGCGGCTCGACAAATTCGCCGAGCAGATGCTCGACCATTTTTCCCCACGGCTGACCCGGCTTGAGCGTGCGCGCTTGATCGCCGCCGAGTGCGCGGATGGCTGCTTCGAGCGCGTCACGGTCGCGGAGTTCCATATAATCGATTTCGGTGTACTGCTTGATCGCGTCGCGCATGGTGATCCGCTTCCACGGCGGCGCAAGGTTGATCTCGGCACCTTGATAGCGGATCGTCGTCGTCCCCAACACCTGCTGCGCGGTATAAGCGACCATCTGCTCGGTGAGTTCCATCACGGCGCGATAATCGATATACGCCTTATAGAATTCCAGCATGGTGAATTCGGTGTTGTGCTTGAAGCTCACGCCTTCGTTGCGGAAATCGCGCCCGATTTCGTAGACGGCATCATAACCGCCAACGATCAAGCGCTTGAGATAAAGCTCAAAGCTGATCCGCAAAAACAGGTCTTGATGCAGTTGGTTATGATGCGTGATGAACGGACGCGCCGCCGCGCCGCCGTAGACAGGCTGCAAGATGGGCGTTTCGACTTCAAGAAAGCCGTCGTTATCGAGAAACTCGCGCACGGCGCGGATCACCTGTGAGCGCTTGCGGAATATCTCGCGCACGGACGCATTGACGGCGAGATCGGCGTAACGCTGGCGATAACGCGCTTCGACATCGCTGAACTCACCGTATTCGATGATTGTGCCGTCGTCCTGCTTCGCCTGCTTGATCACGGGGAGCGGTGACAGCGATTTCGCCAGCAGCTTAAAGTCGCTCACACGCACGCTGACTTCCCCCGCTTGAGTCCGCATCATCGTACCGGAGGCTTGTACGAAGTCGTCCATCTCGACCAGCTTATCGCTGACGAGCGCGAAGGCTTCCGGTTTCATGTCATTGATGCGCAGGAAAAGCTGAAGCCGCCCGGATTCGTCCTCGATGTGCAGGAAAGCGATTTTCCCCTTCAGGTTATGGCGGCGAATACGCCCTGTCACCGTGACGGCAACAGGCGCGATCGCTTCCGGGGTTTCGGCGGCGCTTTCCGCCTGCGTGAAGGCATCAACTGCGGCGGCGCAGGTATGGGTGCGCTCAACGCGGGCGGGATAAGCGGGCGTCCCCCGGGCTTCGAGCGCGTTCAGCTTATCGATGCGCTCTTGTTCAAGACGGTTGGGTGTCCACATGCGGTGGTTCATCCTTGCTCTGTGTGCGGCTCATAAAAAAACCCCGATCGCAGTCGGGGCTTGTGAGGATCGGGTGTCGAGGCAGGCTTAGTCGATCTTTTTGATCACAAACTTGATCTGTCCTTCGGGAGCATTGACCAGAACTTTCTGGTTGACTTTTGCGCCCATCAACGCCTTGCCGAGCGGGCTTTCGACGGAGATTTTGCCATCCATCGGATTCGCTTCAGCCGAGCCGACCAAGTGATAGACTTCTTTTTCGCTGCTGCCTTCTTCGATAACGGTGACATGCGCGCCCAAGATCACCTGATCCTTTTTCTTGGTGGATTCTTCGATGATTTGTGCGCTGCTCAGAATGGTTTCGAGGCGGATAATTTCGCCTTCGACGAACGCCTGCTCATTTTTGGCATCTTCGTATTCGGCATTCTCGCTGAGGTCGCCACCTTCCTCCATCGCCTGTCGCAGCCGTTCAGCCACTTGATACCGCCGCACTTCGCGGAGTTCTTTCAGGCGCGCTTCCAGATTCTTTAGACCTTCTGGCGTGAGATATTGCGGCTGATTAGACATACGGACTCTCCTAACGGATAGAGTAAACGCGGTCTCTG
>CALBRY010000153.1 GCA_937927665.1 uncultured Chloroflexota bacterium | reverse complement strand
CAGGAAAACATGGAAGATTGTGCCTTTTCCAACGACACTTTCCAACCGCATACTGCCGCCGTGCGCTTCGACAAGGCGCTTGGAAATCGGCATTCCGAGTCCCGTTCCGCTGCCGCTCCGCAATCCTGCCTCAGTTTGCTTGAATGTTTCGAACACCGCGCTGTGATCGGATTCGGGGATGCCCGGTCCGGTATCCTGCACCCACAGGTGTACCTGAGCATCCTCCAATTTTGCCCCAATGGTGATGGTTCCCGACTCTGTGAATTTGCAGGCGTTTGACACGATATTCATCATGATCTGGCGTATGCGCCGCCGATCACCGGTGATCCGGGGCAGTCCTTCTGAGATATCGCGCACAAATTGGACCGGTTTTGTCCCTAAAAGCGGCTGACTGCTGTGGATCAAGTCGTCGAGTTCCGCATTCAGATCGATATCGGATTCAATGAATAAGCGGAGTGATCCCGACTCAATTTTGGAAATATCCAGCACATCGTTGATCAAGGCGAGGAGATGATTTCCCGCCTTCATGACATCGCCCAAAGCGCTTTTTTGCTTGTCGTTGATCGTTCCAAAAAAGCCGTCATGCACAAATGCGCTGAAGTTGATAATACCGTTGAGCGGTGTCCGCAGTTCGTGGCTGACGACGGCGAGGAATTGGGATTTAACCGCGTTGGCACGCTCCGCTTCGATCTTGGCGGCGTTTAGTTCTTCGGTGCGCTGCTCAAGCTGTTTGGTGCGTTCAGCGACACGATTTTCGAGTTTCGCTTCCGATTCGCGCACGGCTTCGAGGGCATCTTGCAGCGACTTTTGGCGAATGCGCTCTACCCCATCACGGTGACGATTTGCAACCAGTGCCAGTGCGACCGCCGTTGTTGGTAGCCCGACTATCGTGCCTATGCTCGCGAAACCGAACTCCGGCACCATTACCGGAATAGACATGACAACGACAATATTCAGCAGTCCGACGTAAACCGTTCCCCGGAACGAAAATAAACTCACCGCCAGCAGCACTGGTAGAACAGACCATGTTGAGACTGTACGGATGCCCTCCATCGTCAATTCTGGCGATGTCATTACGTAAAGCAGATACCAAAACGACAAGCCAATCATCAGCATCGCCGAGCCGAAACGCACGGTTCCGCTTCGGCTGGCAGTGTAGGCGATGATGCTCGTCACCGCGACGAAAAGCACTGTTGGCGAACCAGTGAATGCAAATGCGAGGATAAGCAGCAGGCTTTCCGAAAAGGAAAGCACCGCCGCGAGCGCCCCGGTTCGCCGCATGACCGGATCGGTCACATGAGACGGCTCAAACAGCATGCGGGCAAGCGTGCTGACTGTGCCTTTTTCGGAGAGGGTTTCAGTTTTGATCATGATGTGCCTTCTGTCTTGCGAGTGACGGTTCAGTAGACATTCACTACGCTGGATTCCAGATTTTTTCACCCTTGAGAATGCGCATTAGCAGATCAGGGAAGGTGGCATGATTGAGCGGTTTGCCAATCACCCCGTCAAAACCTGCGGTACGAAGCAGCTCCACTTCTTCATTCATGACGCTTGCGGTCAGTGCTACAACGCGCGTATTCGCATACTGGGGCATCATTCTAAGGTGAACAAGGATCTCGGTACCAGTGTGTGGACGCATATGGATATCTAGAAAAACGACATCCGGTACGAAGGGAAGCGCAGCAATCCGAGCCGCATAATCGGTGCTGTCTTCAAAGACGATCACATCTTCGTAGCCCATCTGCATTGTCAGAATGATGGTCAATACTTGTCGGCTCAACGAATCATCTTCTATGTACAGAAATGAGGGCATCTTAAGCCTCCTAACGTCATACCACACACAAATTCGATCAAAAGCGTGAAATAATTCCTTTGATGATAGTAACGGTGGAATCCCGAACATGTCAACTTAAGATTATTGCACTGCGTACCATCAAGTCATCCACGGACAAAATGTTAGCCATCACGTGTGCCTGTTTCGTGCTATGCTACCTGACAATTGACGTAGTGCATTGCGAAATTTGGGGTGAAGGCGTTGGGCGCGGCATCATTGGAGCTGTTTACGTTAGGCGGCTTAACCATTCGACATGGGGCTGAGCCGGTGCGTTTGAGCACACGCAAAGGTGACGCGCTGCTCGTGTACCTTTGCTGCGAACGTCGAGAACATTCGCGCGAATGGCTGGCAGATCTGCTGTGGGATAACGTGCCTCAAGCGCGTGCGATGGGCAACTTACGCACGGCGCTGGTGGATCTAAATCAGCACTTAGGCGATCATTTGATCGTCACACGTCAATCGTTGATGATCGACCCGGAGCGGGAAATCTGGCTTGATTCACAGGTGCTGGCGGATGCTCATGCCGCCCATCGAAGCGATAAATCAACGGCGGCGCTGCGGCGTCTGCAAACCGCTGTTGATATCTACAAAGGGGATTTTCTCGCGGGGTTTCACATCCGCGATGCTGAACGTTTTGAACAGTGGCAGGTGGCGGAAGCGGAACGACTGCGGGTGATGATCGTTTCGGCGCTGAATCAACTGGCAGAAGCGGCGCTCGAAACCTGCGAATATGCCGATGGCATCACGTACGCGCAGCGGCTTTTGAATATTGATCCGCTGCGGGAGAACGCGCACCGTACGCTGATGCGCCTGTTTGCGGCATCGGGGCAGCGCACGGCGGCGCTTTCGCAGTATGAAGCGTGCGCCCGCGTGCTTGAGGCTGAACTCGGCGTTGAACCTGACGACGAAACTACCCATTTACACAAACAGATTCAGAATGAGCAGGTCACGGTCAGCGTGCAGCAGCGGACACGGCATGTTCGTTTGCCACCGCCGCCCACCCCGTTTGTTGAGCGTCCACTCGATTTACAGCGCGTCATCGAGCGGCTGCGCCAGCCCGGATGCCGTCTTCTGACGATCATCGGCATGGGAGGGACGGGTAAAACACGGTTAGCGGTGCGCGCCGCCGAAGAACTCGCGGACGATTTCCGGGACGGTGTGCAGTTCGTCTCGCTGGCGGCGGTGCAGCAGGGGGAAATGCTGGCGATCGAGATCGCTAATCAATCCGGATTGATGATTCAGGGGAGCGATCCACACGGCGAACTGCTGGCGTTTCTCGGCAAGCGGGAACTTTTGCTGGTGCTGGATAACTTTGAGCATCTGGTTGAACACGCGGCGCTGATCTCGGATATTCTCCAACATGCGCCGCAAGTTCGCATCCTTGTCACATCGCGTATATGGCTGAGACTGCAAGAGGAATGGACGCTGACGATCGGCGGTATGGAAGTGCCGACCGCGACGGCGAAGAATGCTGATCAATATGGCGCGGTTCGGTTGTTTACGGCATGCGCGCAGCGTGTACAACCGCGTTTCGCGCTTGAAGGCAACCTTGAAGCGGTGATCGATATTTGCGATGCAGTCGAAGGGCTGCCGCTGGGAATCGAATTATCGGCGGCGTGGCTGCATATCATTTCGGTGAGCGAGATCGTCCATATGATCAGCCCGAAATTCCTTTCGACCACCGTTCGCAACGTACCGGAGCGGCATCGCAGCGTAGAAACGCTGTTTGAAGACTCGCTCCGTCTGCTGCCGCCGGAAGTCGCATCGAAGCTCATGCGATTATCGGTGTTTCAAGGCATGTTCGACCGTGAAGCCGCCGCCGCTGTCGCCGGATTATCGCTCTCCGAATTGGCGATTCTGCTGGAACACTCGCTGATCTACCGCTCCGGCGATACTCATTACGGAATGCAAGAACTTTTGCGGCAGTTCGCCTTTGAACGGCTGCACGAAGCAGAAGCGATCCGCGACGCGCACCTGAATTATTATGTCGCCTTGACCGCCAACCCGGACTCACGCATACACGGTCAGCAGCAAACATTTTGGCTGGATCGTTTTCAGCAGGAACACGACAATTTACGAACGGCGATTACGTGGTCGCTGGAATCGCGTTCGGCGGCGGCGCTCGATGCCGGGCTGCGGCTGGCGGCGTCGATCTGGGAATTCTGGCTGATGCGCGGGCATATCACCGAGGGGCGGCGCTGGCTCGGTCTGCTGCTGGATGCGACGAAAGGCACCATCAGCAAAGCACGCGGCGAGGCAACCCAAGGGGCGGGGTATCTGGCATGGATACAGGGCGAACACGACAAAGCCGAGGCGCTCCATAAAGAAGGGTTAGCCATCCGCGAGGCGATAGGCGATAAAGCGGGGATGGGTGGATCGCTCAGCAACCTCGGTGTGATCGCGTGGAATCGGGGCGATTTCGCCGCCGCGCGCACATACTATGAACGCGCCTATGCTGCGCGGCGCGAAGCGAATTACAAACTGGGCATGGCATCGGTATTGAGCAATCTTTCGCTGCTCATGCAAGATCAAAGCATTTACGATGAAGCGATCGGGTATGCCGAAGAAGCATGGGCGCTATTTAAGGAAATACAAGATTTGCAGGGGATGGTGCATGTCCTCTACAACCTCGGATCGCTGACGTATGAACGCGGCGATCCTGAACGCGCCCGCGAACTTCAGCTTGAGGCGCTCCAGTATGCCGAACAGCTTGGCGATAAGCGCATCATCGGCGCGCTTTTGCAGAATCTAAGCCATTCGTTGATGACGCTCGGCGATACCGCACAAGCCCGCGCCTATCTAGAGCAGAGTTTGGATTTGGTCACGCAGGCGAAGGATATTCAACATATCGGGCTGGCACAAGAAGCAATGGCACGTCTCGCGCTGATCGAAGGGCGGCTTGATGAGGCGCAAACTGCGATACAGACGGGCATTGAGGCACTGCGTCAAAATCAGGCAACTCCTTACCTCAGTCAGACGCTCCTGACGCAGGGGGATATCTTGCGGGCGCAGGGCAAACGAAACGACGCCGAAGCCGCCTATCGTGAAGCGCTCACGATGCTGGTGAAGATCAATCGTCCTCAGCCGATCGCCGAGGGGCTGTACTGCCTCGGCAGACTGCTATCCGAAACCGGAAGCGCAGAAGCGGCGGTGATCCTGATCAGCGCGGCGGACAGTATCGCCGAGCGCTACCGGCTGAGATTCCCATCCCAACGGGATAAGATCGAGCGCACGGCATTAAGCGCGAGCCTAACGGAGGATGTCTTCAGCCGCGCCGCCGCGCAAGGGGCAGCGATGACGATTGAGGAGATCGCCGCCTATTTGGACAATAACGGGCTTGACTAGAGCGGATTCTCGCGGCGGAAAGGGGAGAAGGACAAAAGCAAGGACAGGGCATGCCCTGTCCCTACAGATGATTTGAGGGGGGAAAGCAACCCCTCCCCCTGCTTGCTGCGCAAGCGGAGAGCATAAGGCTGCTCAAATGTAGCGTCGATAAGGAAGCACTGGCGGGAGGTAACCCCTCCCCCGACCCCTCCCCGCTTGCGCAAGGAGGGGAGAAAAGCGATGCCTCCCCCTGCTTGCGTAGCAAGCCGTCCCTCTCCCACGCAAGAGGGGAAAGTGTCTGACAACTTTAGTAGCCGACTTCGCTTTGCACCTGTGCGAGGGCTTGCAGGGCCGTCAAGTTTCGCATTGTTGTTCCGTACTGCAAGTTTTCGGCTGTAAAGATCAGGGTGGAAGCGGGCGCACCCGGCGGAATCGATAGATGCACGCCATCGCCATCCAAGCCGCGATTAGGCAGACTCATCAAGGCGCTGTTGAGGTCTGTGAGCGGAACCCCATACTGCTGTGCAAGCTGAAGGATGATCGCGTTGTATTCGATGATCCGTTCGTTGAAATCGACGCGGGGCGGGAGCGTACTCAGGATGGGTACAACGCCATGCGCGATGCTGATATCGAGGATGCGCGTCATGTTGGCGCGGTAGGTCGCGCCATCGTGCGCGGGTGCGTCGTTCGTACCCATCATGATGATGGAGTAAGCGGGGCGCACAAGGCGATACTCGCAATCGAGCAGCAGTTCACCCGGATTGCATGTTCCGGCAAATTCGGGATGATCTTCGACAACGACGCTAAAGGTACTGAACCCGGATCGGGTCGAAATTGCGCGCCGCTGGAATGCGTTCCCGTAGCCGGTATCGACGTTAAAGAAGTTGACGGTTGGCAGCAGGTAGCCGTAATCGCCGAGGTTATACCCGTACACCATTTCGCGCAGGAAGTAGGGTGTATCGGTCAAGCTATCGCCCACGGTGCTGAACACATTGGCGCGATTGCCCATCGCCTGACCGTTCAGGTAAATCTGGCGCGCCCCACCGTAGACCACCGAAACGGCGACTCCGCCTTCCGGGGTTGGGGGAACAAAATAGGGGACGGGCTGCGGGCTCGGGTTTTCGGTGATCATGGCGAGATCACCGCGCAGCATTTCGACATATGAAGCCGAAACCCACCCGCGATAACCTTCGCGGAGTTCAACCAGCACCCACGCGTTA
>CALBRY010000152.1 GCA_937927665.1 uncultured Chloroflexota bacterium | reverse complement strand
ATCATGCGGGCTGGGCGCAGTTGATGGAGCGCGAACTCGCGGAGTATGCCCCGGTCGGCGTGGTCGGGCAGATTATCCCGTGGAATTTTCCGCTGTTGATGCTGGCATGGAAAATCGCCCCGGCGATTGCGATGGGAAATACGGTTGTGATCAAGCCCGCGCCGTTTACCCCGCTGACCGCGCTCTTGTTCGCGGAAATCGTCGCTGAAAGCGGTTTGCCCCCCGGCGTGATCAACGTGGTGACGGGCGGCGATGATGCCGGTATTGCAATCACGGCACACACCGGATTCGACAAAATCGCGTTTACCGGATCAACCAACGTCGGAAAGATCATCCGGCGGGCGACTGCCGGACGCGGGATCAAGCTCTCGCTGGAGTTAGGCGGAAAATCGCCGTTTGTGGTGTTTGACGACGCGGATCAAGATGCGGCGGTTGAAGGGCTGGTTGATGCGATCTGGTTTAATCAAGGGCAGGTGTGCTGTGCCGGATCGCGCTTACTGGTTCAGGAGAGCATCGCGGAAGGGTTTTACGCGAAAGTCCGCACCCGTATGAGCAAACTCCGCGTCGGGCATTCGCTCGATAAAAGTATCGATATTGGCGCGATCATCGACCCGACGCAGCGCGAAACGATCGAAGGATGGGTCAAGCGCGGTGCGGCGGAAGGCGCGGAGATTTATCAACCGGAATGTGAACTGCCGTCTCAAGGATGCTGGTATCCGCCGACGCTGATCACCCGCGTTGAACCTGCCTCGGCGATTGTGCAGGAAGAAATTTTTGGTCCGGTCGTGGTGGCGATGTCGTTCCGCAGTCACAAAGAGGCGATCGCGCTGGCGAATAATACGCGCTACGGACTGGCGGCGAGTGTATGGAGCGAAAATGTGAATTTGTCGCTCGATGTGGCGACGAAGATCAAAGCGGGATCGGTGTGGGTGAACTGCACCAATCTGTTTGACGCGGCGGCAGGATTCGGCGGCTACCGTGAAAGCGGCTATGGGCGTGAAGGCGGACGCGAAGGACTGTTCGAGTATTTGCGCCCGAAATGGCAAAGCGAGAAAGCAAAAGCGCGAACCGCCGAGGGTGCGGAAAGCGCAAAGAAGAAAGGCAAAGGGCAGCCCGCCGCGAGTATGCCCTTACCCGTGAACGGCGGACATAGGACGGATGGCGTTCCGGCGATTGACCGGACGGCGAAATTATTCATCGGCGGCAAGCAGGCGCGCCCGGACGGAAATTATGTGCGCCCGATTGTGAACGCAGATGGATCACGCGCGGGTGATATTGGCGAAGGCAATCGCAAGGATATCCGGGATGCGGTCGAAGCGGCGCGGAGTGCTCAAGAGGGGTGGGCGGCGAAAAGCGGTCACGCCCGCGCGCAGATTCTTTACTACATCGCCGAAAATCTGAGCGCCCGTGTGGACGAGTTCGCCAAGCGGATCGCCGCGCTGACGGGTACGAAATTGGATGCAGGACGTGCCGAAGTTGAGCAGGCGATTGAGCGGTTGTTCACGTACGCGGCGTATGCTGATAAATACGGCGGCACTATTCAGGAAACGACTCTGCGCGGGATCGTCCTCGGTGTTTCTGAGCCGGTCGGCGTGATCGGGATCGCGTGTCCGGTTGATCATCCGCTGCTGGCGTTCGTATCGCTGGTCGCCGCCGCGATTTGCCGGGGAAATACGGTTGTTGTGATCCCGTCCGAGCGTTATCCGCTTGCCGCGACTGACTTTTATCAGGTGATCGAAACGTCGGACGTTCCCGGCGGCGTGATCAATATTGTGACCGGCGCGCGTGAGACGTTGATTAAGACGCTGGCGGAACATGATCATGTCGAATCGGTTTGGTATTTTGGTACTGATGACGGTGTGACTCTGGTCGAACGGGCGAGCGCTGATAACATGAAACGCACATGGGCAGAAGGCGAAAATTGGCGCGATTGGCGTGATGAATCACAAGGTGCAGGCGAAGCGATTCTGCATGAGGCGGTACAGGTCAAAAACATCTGGCTTCCGACAGGGGAATGAAGAACATACAAAATCTATAAAAAAACCCTGAAGAAAGCCGAACGTTTATGCTTTGCTTTAAGGGTTCAGGTGTAAGGTGTAGGCGTGTCAGGTTAGCATCCTGTGTGATGACCCATGTTGACAATGACTGCTCAATTGCCTGTTGATCTAAATTACCCTGTTGATGAACCTCCTCGTCTGCTTGTGGTTGACGATGAGGATATTAACCGTGAGTTGTTCAAACGTATCTTCGCACGCGATTATCAAGTGACGCTTGTGCCTACGGGTGAACATGCGCTTGATGCGCTCTATGAAGGACAGTTTGACGCGGTACTGCTCGATGTGATGCTTCCGGGGATGAGCGGTTTCGATGTGCTGCGGATGATCCGTGAACGTGATGAGACGGCTGATCTGCCGGTGATCATGGTTTCGTCCCGTTCACAGGAAAATGATGTTGTGTTCGCGCTGCGGTTGGGTGCGAACGACTATATTGGCAAACCGTTTAGTATTGAAGTCGCCCGCGCCCGCGTTAAGACTCATGTCGAACTCAAGCGCAGCAGCGACCGCCGCAAGCAGTTGATCGCCGAACTTCAAGAACTGCGCGATGTGCAGGATAGTTTCTTCCGCATCGTTTCGCATGATCTCAAGGGACCCCTGACGAATATCCGCTTAGGGCATTCGATTTTGCGCGATACCTTGAGTGAGCATCCCGATACGCTGTCGCTGCTCGATAATCTCGAAATGACGGTTCAGGATATGCAAGAGATGATCCGCCTATTCCTTGATGTATCGGCGCTGCAATCCGGCAAATTGAGTGTGCAGTATGAACCTGTCAGCGCGCGTGATGTGCTGGTAAATGCGGCGGAGCGTATGCGCTTTATCGCTGAAAAGAAAAACATCGCTATCGACGTGGTGGGTGCGGCGGGTTTTGCCCATGCCGATCCGCGTTTGCTGGGACAAGCGGTGCAAAATCTGCTGACGAATGCGCTGAAATTTAGCCCGCCCGGTTCTCGGGTGCAGTTGTGGGGCGAAATCGAAGACGA
>CALBRY010000151.1 GCA_937927665.1 uncultured Chloroflexota bacterium | reverse complement strand
AGATCGCCGCAAAACCTGCGATCACGGCGATAAGCAGACGGTTTGACCATGCTTTTTCGATCAGCGGCGCAAGCATGAGCGCCGCAAGCGGCGTGATCGGAATCAAGAAGCGTGCCCCCCATACAACTCCGCCGTGCCAACTCCACCAACCGGCGAACATCAATGCTTGCGCCATGATCACGATGAGAAAAAAAGTGGCTGACTGGCGGGTGCGCGGCTCACGCAGCAGGGTGATCGCGCCGGGGATTGCTAGGAGTAGAATCGGACTGTACCAGAATAACCCGCGATACGGACTGAGGAATAAGCCGTATAGACCAGTGGTGAGCGGATGGATGAAGCCTTCGCCTTCAGCAAAGTGGTAGCCGCTTTCGAGCGCTGTCCCGAACCGCGCCAAGTTGAATGCGAGAAGCATCCCGCCCGAAACGATCACCGGAAGGGCAAATACAAATCCGAGGGCGATGATCTGGCGAAAATCACGCGGACGGCTGAACCACAAGAGGGCGATCCCGAACAGCGGCACATAGAGTGCATACACGGTGTTGATTCCAGCGAGCAAGCCGCAGCACACGCCGATCACAAAAGCATCAAGGCGGTGCGGGTGATCGCTCAGGCGGTGAGTGTGTACGGTGGCGATCAGGATCAACAGCGCGGTGAGTGGTTCACCAAACAGGGTTTTCGTGTAAACCAGCGCAAATGTGGCGATACCGTACAGGAACGCAACCATAAACGCAGTGCGCGGGCTAAATTTCAGCCGCCGCACGAGCGTATACAGGACACATGCTGCCGCCGCTGTGACGAGCGGATTAAAGAACATCGCTGTCGCACGTGTGGTCAGCCAAGGGACGATTTCGGCGGCGATTACGAATGGGAGCAATGTAAGCGAGGGAACAACCCCTTTCTTGGAGTAGGTCGCGCCATCGACTCCGGCGCTGCCCATTCCAGCGCTTGGCGGCATAATCCAATCAGAATAAGCGATTGCGTTCATGTCCGGCGATCCGGTGCGGACAATTGATGCGGAAACTGCTAACAGCGCTTCCCCATCGAGCGAATTGGGTTTAGGAAGATAGACGATTAGGTAAATGCCCAGCAGGGTGCAGAATAGGGCGAGTCGGAGGCGTGGGGGTGAGTGTTGGTTGATAGTTTGGCGCAGATTCATCTTTCTCGGCATGTAGAGATACGAGTATGTGGATGAAGGATACCACACAGCATTTATGAGTGTAGACACATTAATCACGCTGCGGGATGCAGGCTTATACTGCGCCGCCGGAGACTTTTACATTGATCCGTGGATGGGTGTTTCACGGGCAGTTATCACCCACGCGCACGCCGATCATCTGGCGTGGGGGAGCGATCATTATCTGGTCACGGCGGAAGGTCTGCACGTCACCCGCGCTCGCGTCGGTGAGGGTGTGACCCTTCAAGCGGTACGTTACGGTGAAGCGGTCATGATGAACGGTGTGCGCGTCTCGCTGCATCCGGCAGGACACATTCTCGGATCGGCGCAGAGTCGTATCGAATATCGTGGTGAAGTCTGGGTGATCACGGGCGATTACAAAATCGAACCGGATCGCACCTGCACACCGTTTGAGCTTGTGCCATGCCACACCTTTGTGACCGAATCGACATTTGGACTGCCGATCTACCGCTGGCTTCCGCAGCGGGCGGTTTTTGACCAGATCAACGATTGGTGGCGGCGCAATCAAGCACAGGGGAAAGCAAGTATTCTGTTCGGGTATGCGCTCGGTAAAGCACAGCGCTTGATCGCCGGTGTTGATCCTGAAATTGGTATGATCTACACGCACGGCGCGGTCGAGCGCATGAACGCGGCATATCGGGCAGCCGATATCGAACTGCCGCCAACGCAGTATGTCGGCTTTGCGGCGGCAGACAAACCGGAATGGTCACAAGCGCTGATCGTTGCGCCGCCTTCGGCACGCGGCACATCATGGCTGCGCCGTTTCGGGGATCAATCAACCGCGTTTGCTTCCGGATGGATGGCGATACGCGGCGCACGGCGTCAGCGTTCGGTAGATCGCGGCTTTGTCTTGAGCGACCATGTCGATTGGGACAGCCTCATGCAGGTGATCCGCGATACGGGCGCATCACGTGTGTGGGTGACTCATGGATACACAGCAGTCGTCACACGATGGCTTGTCGAACAGGGAATCGACGCGCAGATCGTCCCGACGCGCTACGAAGGCGAACGCGACGACAGCGCCGATAACGCGGCAGACACAACCGATCAAGATGGGGCAGAGTAGATCATGCGGCGGTTTGCGGCGCTGTATACCGAATTAGACAGTACGACAAAAACAAACGAAAAAGTCGAGGCGATGGCGCGTTATTTAGAAGCGGCTTCGCCATCCGATGCAGCATGGGCGCTCTATTTTCTGAGCGGGCGACGGATCAAGCAGTTGATCAATGCGCGCAAACTGCACACATGGGCGCTGGAGGCGACAGGCGTTCCTGAATGGCTGTTCGGAGAATGTTATG